>JBBQMJ010000042.1:0-13124 GCA_038328815.1 Fimbriimonadales bacterium
ATACCGTCGTCGAAGGAAATCGTGTAGCTCGTCGGCTTTATGGGCGTTGCAAACGGTGGCGCATCTCCGGCTAGCTCATTGAGCGCCTCCGGCATCGGGCCAGGGTCGTCAACCGAGTCCATCTGTGGTGCATCGGCCGACACGTTCAGTTCCTGGGCATTCAATTCAGAGGCCTTCACGACGGCCTGGTAGCGGTCGTAGGCAACCTTGGCGTCGATCCATTTCTCCCAATCAACCTGGTCCGCTGATTGCGCGCCAGGGTCGGTGAGCGGGCTGGTCTTGGCGAGACCGCGTGCCTTGTCGTAGTGCCAAAGCCACTGGGAGCCTGCAGGCGTGAGGCGCACGACCCACGGGCCTTTGGGGCTCTTGAAATCGGCCTTTACATAGCGCCCAGGCGCAGACCAATAAGAAACGATCGAAGCGCGCTCGGCATCGTTGAATTGTTGGGCATCCTGCCCGGTCGACATCAATGCAAGTCCAAGCGTCAAGAACTGAATCGGCATCCTGCTACTCCAGTGGTTCAACTGACTGACGTAATATTACCGTCCATTGGCATTATCGGATGGAAAGGAGGTTCTGGGAATGGCGTTGGGCTTGAGTTGGCTGAAAACGAGCCGCTTGACTAACTCCTCCACTTTGATTGACTCCGTGTCGGGCAAGGAGGAGGTGGCTCGACTCTGGTCGAGTCGGAGGAGGTTCATTCCGGGAAACAGGGACTACCGATCACTGGGCACCGGAACCTTCTCTGTCGCAATCGCGACATCTCCTCCTCCCAACTGGTGCAAGAGGAGAAGTTACAGGGGCGCCGTTTCGGAATGGGGCTTGGGACGGCCCTCAGGCCATCTTAGGTGTAAAGCTCGTCCCACAACCGCAACTACGTCCTGCATTCGGATTCTCGAACTTGAACCCGCCGCCAATCAAGTTTCCCGTGTATTCCAGAGTAGAACCCCGTAAGTAAACCGCTGACTTCGCGTCGCACACAACTGGCACACCGTCAAAATCCTGCTGCAAGTCGTGAGATAGTCGCCGAACGTCCAGCTTCATCACGTACTCAAGCCCAGAGCATCCGCCGCCCTTGACCCCAACTCGAAGAAAAACATCTGGCCGCGGGTCCTTCGTAATCAGCTTCTTAAGCTGCGCCACAGCCTTGGCATCCATCGTGATCGGAAACTCTTCGGTGTTCGTAGGTTCCATGGTTAGCTTCTCTGAGGTGTCGCGTACATCTGCACGTTTGGCCGATCCGCTGACTTACTCATCATATCGGCGAGTGTGAGGCCATCCAACACGCAATCTACTGCGCATTGAATCGTGTTCCAAAGCGAGCGCACGCCGCAATCTACGCTGTGACTGCAGACTGTCAACTGGCCAGCGTGCTTACCGCAAAACTCGTCGTCAAACAGCTTCCCGCCAAGCTCAGCCAAGACGTCTCCGATAAGAATCTGACCAGCCGGTCTCGCTAGCGTATATCCGCCGCTCTGGCCTCGGGTGCTTATAATGAATTCACCCTTACGCAGGATCATGAGCAGCTTGGCCACGTGCGTCGCGCTCAGCCCCTCAAGACGGCTAATTTCGGGAATCGTCATGCTTCCACCGTCGCCCTTATGAGCGATCTGGATGAGGCATCTCAGCCCATATTCTTCTTGAGCAGAGAATTTCACATCAACCCCAGGCTCATGCGGATCTCTTCCGGGATTCGATCAATCGTGAAAGGCGGATCCCAGGTGAGCTCCAAGGAGACCTTGCCGATACCAGGAGTTTTCCGCGCCGCCGCTTCTGCCTCCCCAGGCAGGATGCCAGCCACTGGGCACATCGGCGAGGTCAGGGTCATAACGATATGCACGTCTTTCTCGTCATTCACTTGAATGTCGTAAATTAGGCCCAAGTCGTAAATGTTGACCGGCAACTCGGGGTCGTAGACCTCGCGTAGCTGTTCGACGACCTCCGCCTCAAAAAGCGATTTCTCGATGCTTGTCAATTCAATGGCTTTTGCTTTCTCGGGCATTTCACTCCGTGCTAACTCGTGTCTCTTTCTCGTTCAAAGCAGCATTTAGCGTGTGCCAGGGAAGGGTCGCACACTTTATTCGCACTGGGTGCTCGCGGACTCCGGCAAGGGCGACGAGACTGCCAAGCTCAGGCAGATCGTCATCCTCCGCGCTGCTCGTCACCATTTTCTGAAACTCACGGAATAGCGCGTCCGCCTTCTCTACCGTGAGCCCCTTAACGGCCTCGGTCATCAACGATGCCGAAGCAGTTGAAATCGCGCAACCGCTACCTTCAAAGGCGATATCTGAAACTAAGCCGTCCTTTGTCCGCAACGTGATCTTAACGTTGTCACCGCAAAGCGGGTTATGCCCCTCGGCAAAGCCGGTGGGCTCGGCCACGGCGCCCTGGTTGCGCGGGTGCCGGTTGTGATCCAAGATCACTTCCTGATACAACTCGCGCAAGTCCATGCTCACGCGAACATCTCCCTAACCTTCATAACTCCTTCTACGAGGGCATCAGCCTCTTCGCGAGTGTTGTAGAAGGCAAATGAGGCTCTTGCCGTAGCAGGCACGCCGAGCCGGGCCATGAGCGGCATGCAACAGTGGTGTCCAGCTCTTATAGCGATGCCCTCGGAATCCAGAATGGTGCCGATGTCGTGGGGATGAACGCGGTCTATAGTGAAGCTTACAATGGATGCTTTTTGAGCGGCCGTGCCGCGCAAGCAAACGCCTTCAATTTCTCTCATCTTCGCCATCGCGTAGGCTGTCAGGTCAGATTCCCACTCGTGAATAGCCTGCCGACCGACCGATTCAATGTATTCCAAAGCCGCGCCAAGTCCTATAACACCCGCTATATTCGGTGTTCCTGCCTCGAACTTACCGGGGAGGTCCGCGTAGGTCGTCTTTTCGAAAGTCACCGTTCGGATCATGTCCCCGCCGCCGTGGTAGGGAGGCATAGCCTCAAGAAGGCGAGTCTTTCCGTACAGAACCCCTACTCCCGTAGGAGCATAAATCTTATGGCAACTCAGCGTGTAGAAGTCTGCGTCAATGGCCTGCACGTCGATCACTTCGTGAGGACCGGCCTGCGCGCCGTCAAACAGCACAATGGCGCCCACCGCGTGAGCCTTTGCCGCGATCTCCTGGACCGGGTTAATCGTTCCAAGAGCATTACTGACATGGACTACGGCGACAATCTTTGTGCGCTCGCTCAGCAAGGCTTCAAACTCGTCCATCAACAGCTCGCCCGCATCGTTGATCGGGATGACCTTGAGCACGGCGCCCGTCTGCTCCGCCACTATCTGCCAAGGCACGATGTTGCTGTGATGCTCCAGAGTGGAAACCAGAATTTCGTCGCCAGGCTTTAGCAAAGGACGCGCAAAACTCTGCGCGACCAGGTTAATCCCTTCCGTACACCCCTTCGTCAGGATGATCTCATGTGTATGCGCGGCGTTAATGAACCTGCGAATAGTCTCGCGCGCTTGATCGAACTGAGCGGTAGCCTTTTGGCTTAACGCATGAACCCCACGGTGGACGTTGGCGTTGGAAGTGCGCCAGTAGCTGTCTAAACAGTCAATAACGGCAAGCGGCTTCTGCGAAGTGGCGGCATTGTCGAGATAGACCAAAGGCTTGCCATGAGCGAGGACGGACAGGATTGGGAAATCTTCCCGAACCTTGGTGATGTCAAGCGTATCCGTCAACATGTTGCTCCCAACCGCGTCATCCCGACCGAAGCAGAGGCGAAGTGGAGGGACCGGTCTTGGTCACGCCGCGTTTTCGGTGATAACGTGGCGTGTGCGTTCACCGTCCCCCGAGCGCCTCGGGAAGACACCGATAATCTAAAGCTCGACGCCTGGTTCGTCATTTAACTTCTCGAACAGTGCCTTTTCAAGCGCCTCGGCGATCGCTGGCATCGTGATCCGCTCAATAACTTCAGCTGCAAAGGCGTACACCAACAGCGATTCAGCCTGCTTCTTTGGAATGCCCCGCGCTCGCAAGTAGAACATAGCCTCTTCACGAATCTGCCCGACCGTCGCGCCATGCGTACACTTCACGTCATCGGCAAAGATCTCAAGCTGCGGCTTCGTGTTGATTGTCGCGGTCGGTGAAAGAAGCAAAGCCTTGTTCGTCTGCTTCGCATCCGTCTTCTGCGCGTCCTCGTATACGAAGATCTTGCCGTTGAAGACGCCAGTCGCCTTGCCGCTCAGAATGCCCTTATAAACTTCAAACGAGTTGCAGTTCGGCTTCGCGTGGTCAATGCGGGTGTGGTTGTCCACGATTTGCTCATGGGACCCCACGTAAACGCCATCCATCCGGCTCTCCGAATACTCACCGCTAAGCCATAGGTTCACATCGTTCCGTGAAATCTGCGCGCCAAAACTGACGTTCATCGCGTGGAAATGCGATCCGCCTTCCTGCTGTGTCTGAGTCGTCGCAATGTGAATGGCTTCCGGCGTCTCTTGCTGAAGTTTCACATGCTCCAACACCGCGCCCTTGGCCACCATGACTTCCACAACCGAATTCGTGAAGTAACTGCCTTCTAGGCCCACATAGCTTTCAACAATCTTGGCCTGAGCATTCTCGCCAAGCACAATCAGAATCCGGGGATGCGATACAAAGGGGCCATGCTCAGCTTTACTGATGAACTGAAGGTGGATCGGCTCGTCAATCGCAACGTTAGCAGGGATATAGACGAAGGCTCCCTCGCTAAGATAAGCCGTGTTCAAATGCACAAAAGGCTCGTCCAGGTTAGATCCCAGTTTGCCTTCAATTACTCCCGCATATTTGGTTAGGTGCTCTGAAACCACGTCAGGGTAAGTCTCGAAGCCCTCAAGAAGCGTGCAAACAACAGCACCGCCGGCAAGAACCTGTAAGGTCGAGAGCTCAGGAGCATGCTGTCCATTGACAAATGAAAGGGTAATCGCCTCTAGTTCGCCAAGCGTCGTTCCCTTTAAGTCGGGGCGGTAAACATTAGCGCCATAGGCGACCTCCCAGTCGCGCTCTGCAAGCGAGCGAAGGGAAGTGTATTTCCACTCTTCGTGCTTGGTTGTTGGGATGCCGATGGCTTGGAACGCCGCCAGAGCTTCTCTGCGAGTTGCACGCAGTGCCTCCGGACCGTAAGTTCCCAGAAGCCCCTCGACTGGCGCCCAATTCTCTACAAGGCTATGCATGCGCACGGGATCCTTGATCATGCCTTCGCAGCCGCCTGCTCCTCAATCCAGCCGTAACCCTTCTCTTCAAGCTCTAGGGCAAGTTCCTTGCCTCCGCTTTTGACGATCCTGCCCTCAACGAGCACGTGAACGAAGTCGGGCACGATGTAATTCAGAAGGCGCTGGTAGTGCGTCACAACAACCACGCCACGCTCCGGTCCGCGCAGGGCGTTCACGCCGTTCGCAACGACCTTTAGCGCATCGATGTCAAGGCCAGAATCAGTCTCGTCGAGCACGGCAAGCTTGGGCTCAAGCACGGCCATCTGGAAAATCTCATTCCGCTTCTTCTCGCCACCCGAAAAGCCCTCGTTGACCGAGCGGCTAAGTAGCGACTGATCCAGCTCAAGCAGTTCCATCTTCGCCTTGATGTGCTTCATAAAGGTCATCGGGTCGAGTGGCGGAAGCTCACGGTGCTTTCGGATGGCATTCAAGGCAGCGCGCAGGAAGTAGGTGTTGCTTACGCCAGGAATCTCAACCGGGTACTGGAACGCTAGAAAAACGCCCTCGCCTGCCCGCTCTTCCGGGTCCATTTCAAGGAGATCCTTTCCGTCAAGTTCGATAGAGCCTTCGGTGACTTCGTAGCTATCCTTGCCGGCAATGATCGAGGCCAGCGTGCTCTTGCCAGAGCCGTTCGGCCCCATGATCGCGTGGACTTCGCCAGCGTTGACGGTGAGATTGATGCCGCGAAGGATCGTCTTATCCTCGACTTTGGCATGTAGATTCTTAATTTCAAGCATAAAGTGTTCGGTGGGTATTGTTCGAATCAGATCGCAATCTCATCGCTAGCCCCAGTGGGCGCCGAATGCGTTGTGCCGGCGTTCCGGAACAAAGAAAACAATCTTCCCATTTTTGTCTAGTTTATCCTACGTACGATGCTGAAGGCAATTGCAGGTAGAAACCCGAATGCTTGGTTTTGGACAAAGCAATGCGCTACTTCGGAAATGGCGCGACCACGACTTTGCGATCCGGCCCAGCTGCGACAACGACCTGCTGCAAACGCTCCCGGAAATGCGGTGTCTCCCAGAGGTGCCCAACGTATTGGTAATGGTGCGTCAGCCACATCCCATACACGACCAGGGTGATATCAGGCACAACCTTCCCGGTCTCGGGCACAACGATGGGTTGAGGGACGGGCTGAATCATCAGGTCCATGGGTGTCTTATCACCCAAATCGCGAAGCTCCGTGACCTCATCTTGTGTCAGGTAATACCGGACGTTCATCGCCGAACCACGATCATAAGCAGCCGTTTGGTCTTCAATCACGGCGACTTGGCTTAGGCTGAGAATCACTGTAGCGAGGACTGCCACAGCAAGACTTTTCCCACTTGACAGGGTCGGCCAAGCCGCCCTCAAAAGGCAAACAAGGCCAATGGCGGCCAAAATCGCGAGAGGTAAATGTGCCCCGAGCAACAGACGTCGCCCGTACCACGTGTCCGAAAACAGATACATCACAAGCAGGTTCGAATAACCCCATACGTAAAGGAAAAGAGTGACGCGTTTGTCGGCAACCGGCCCCAGCAGCCTGTCCTGATCGGCGAAAGTGCCTTTCAAAATCTGGAACGCCGGGATCAGTCCTAGCGGGATCAATAACCCGTAACCCAGCAGCAAAGCAATTGGCGCCGGATCGGGCTCTCCCAGGCCGGCGGAAGACAGGTTCATGCGGGCCATCTGCAACGGCTCACCCTTCGCTTGAAAATAAACGTAAGCGGCGACCGGCACAGCAATCACGCCCGCAATCGCAAAAAACTTAGCCCAAGCCCCCAAGTTCAGCGGATAACCTAGCTTGCGATCAACTGCAATGCGAACGATTGCGTAAAGGACAAAGGTTATTGCCATTCCGGAGAAACCCATCGGATGGTCAAAGGCAAGGAAAACACAGGCGATTCCGGCGACAACGCCATACCTGGCCGCCGGCCGCTCCCGGGCTTCGAAAAGGCATACCGTGGCGACCGTCTTCAAGAGCAATACCCATATCAAATGCGGCCAGAAGTTCATGATCGCAAACGTGTTACTCTCGGAAAACCATAGATCGACCGAATCGCTTGAGAAGCCAAGCCAACCGAGTCCGCTAGTTAGAAAGACGAAAAGCAAAGCTACTGAGGCCGTTGGCTGGCTGAAGCGTTTGTTGAGCCACACCCAGACCCAAATGATGAACCCAGCCCCGGTCACCACTCGCGCGATTTGATACATCACCGGCATCGAAGCCCCAACGAGCTTGGCCACATGGCCGAACGTCACGTAATAAAGATGCAGGATGTGGGGCGATTGCTTGTCAGTCGTCGCCAGGTTCACGGTTTCCCAAGCGCCACGCGCGCCCTGGTCCATGATCGACATGTACAGAGCGTGGTCAACCGTATCAGTTCCGGCCGCTGTGAATAGGCGGCCTTCAGCACGGCTCTGGCCATAGAAAATGGGATACAGAGTGCCGCCAAGCACTGCAATGAGCACGCCAAAAAGTACGAGTAACGGAAGGGCTGACTTTTTACTCGCGCTAACAGCCGGACTCGACATGGCTCACATTATAACGACAAACCAACTCAAAGGCCGGTAACTTCATGGGACTGATGCATGTCGACGCAAGCCTTGCGCCCTTCACCAGTCAATTGAAGCTGATCGCTATCTAACAGAGTCACCATTCCTTCAGCGACTAGGCGCTGAATTTCCACGTCGGCAATGCCACGCGAAACCGCTGACTGATCCACGGCTTCTGCGATCGAAACGACGTCAGTTTTGTCCTTGCCCGAAAGCTTGCAGATGGATTCCCAAAGAGTAAGTCTGATCATTGTTGGCCGTACCGTAAATTCCCTTTTGTATAGACGCCTTTTGCTTGGCTGAAGCCGAAGAAGTTGGCAAGTTCGCGATAATCCTTGCAGTCATAAACGACAAAATCAGCTCTTTTGCCCACTTCAAGTGAACCCACGAGGTCACCGAGCCCCAAACTGTATGCCGCGTTGACGGTCGAGGCAGTTACGCACTCAGCGGGTGTCATCTTCATTTTCGTGCAGGCTAGGAACATGGCCATCGGAATCGAAGGCGTAGGGGAAGAACCAGGATTGAAGTCCGTGGCAATGACAACCGGCAAACCAGCATCTATCATCCCCCGGGCATCCGGATACTTATCCAGCCCCAAGCCGAATACCGAACCGGGGAGCAGGACAGGAATCACACCCGCCGCTTTCATGGCGGCAATCCCGTTGGCGTCGGTCTGTTCCAGGTGGTCGGCAGTCACCGCGCCGAGTTCGGCTGCTAGCTGGGCCCCACCAGAAAGGGACAATTGGTCGGCATGAACCTTGAGCCCTAAGCCAAGGTTCTTGGCCGCCACTAAAATCTCGCGTGCTTGGTCGCAAGAGAAGTAACCCTTCTCGCAGAAAATGTCGCAGTTCACGGCAAGCCCCTCAGCAGCAACCGCGGGGAGCATCTCATTAGTAATGAGCGCAACGTATTCAGCCTCGCGGCCCTTGTATTCAGGTGGAAAGCCATGTGCGCCAAGAAATGTCGGAACGACCGTGACCCCTGTTTCCTTAGCCAGCTTTCCGATCACACGGAGCATCGTCAGTTCGGATTCAAGGGAAAGTCCATAGCCAGACTTTGCTTCGATCGTCGTGGTTCCGCACGAGATCATCCAGTTCACATGTTGGATTGCAGAGATTAAGAGTTCTTTCTCGGAAGCGGCTCGCGTCTTTGCGACGGTTGACATGATTCCCCCGCCAGCAGCGGCAACTTCTGAATAGGTGGCGCCGCGGCACCGCATTTCAAAGTCATCAACCCGCGAGCCCGCAAACACGGGATGGGTATGCGCGTCAACGAATCCGGGCATCACAAGACAGCCTTCGGCGTCGATAGTCGCGGTATCTGAAGGGAAATCGTCTGTCTTACCGACCCACGTGATCACGCCGCCTTCGGTCACGAAAGCGCCGTCCTCGATGATCCCAAGCTCGCACATCTCGGTGCCAACGCGTGGACGTGATGGCCCGGCGAGGGTCACGAGTTGCCCAGCATGGATAACGCCGCTCACAGCCATAGGCTACCAAACCGCCGCCTACTCCAAAGACAATGCATGTCGCCAGTATAATGGCCCCAGCTTATGAGTCAGCGACGACTGATCGAATGTGTCCCCAATTTCAGCGAAGGCCGCGATATGGCAGTGATCAAGCAGATCACCGACGCCATTGAAGCGGTTGACGGCGTCAAACTGCTGAACGTCGATCCCGGCAAGGCGACCAACCGCACCGTGGTCACCTTTGTTGGAGAGCCTGAGGCGGTCTGCGAAGCCGCATTTCAAGCGGCTAAGAAAGCCCAAGAGCTAATCGACATGCGCGGCCACCACGGCGAGCACCCTCGTTTCGGGGCAATGGACGTTTGCCCGCTCATCCCCATCGGCGGCGTTACGATGGACGAGGCTGCGGAGTTCGCACGCAAACTCGGCTACCGTCTTGGCGAGGAACTTGGCCTCACGATATTCCTCTACGAAAGCGCAGCATCCAAACCCGAGAGGAAAAATCTTGCCACCGTCCGTGCCGGGGAGTACGAGGGACTTGAGGCGAAGCTCAAACAGAAAGAATGGAAGCCCGATTTCGGCCCTGCCGCCTTCAATCCAAAGTTCGGCGCAACCGCGGTCGGCGCTCGCGATTTCCTTGTTGCCTACAACGTCAACCTAAACACGACCTCCACACGTCGAGCAAACTCCATTGCGTTCGATATCCGCGAGAAGGGAAGACCCAAGCGTGAGGGAGACTCAATCACGGGCAAGCCGGTCAAAGATGCCAACGGCGAAACCGTCTACGTTCCAGGCTCACTCAAAGCGGTGAAGGCAATCGGCTGGTTTATCGAGGATTACGGCATCGCCCAAATCTCGATTAACTTGACCGACATCCAGGTCACGCCTGTTCACATCGCTTTCGACGAGGCCTGCGAAAAGGCGCGGTTGCGGGGGATTCGGGTTACCGGATCGGAGCTAATTGGCCTCATTCCCTTGCAGGCGATGCTTGAGGCCGGGCGCTACTTCCTGCGCAAACAGCAGCGTTCGACCGGCGTATCGGACAAAGAGCTGATCAAGATTGCAGTTCGGTCGTTGGGTCTCAATGACTTAGCGCCCTTCAACCCCGACGAAAGGATCATTGAGTACGCCATCCGCGACCACGGCATTAAGCTCCTCGTCGATCGATCAGTTAGGGATTTCACGGAAGAGACGGCTTCAGAATCCGCGGCGCCTGGCGGCGGCTCAATCTCGGCAACTCTCGGCGCCCTCGGCGCAGCCCTGGCGACAATGGTGGCCAACCTCTCCTCGCACAAGCGAGGCTGGGATAGCCGATGGGAGGAATTCTCCGGCTGGGCGGACAAGGGCAAAGCCTATTACGATGAGCTCTTGCGGCTTGTCGACGAAGATACCGATGCTTTCAACCTCATCATGGCTGCCTTCGATCTCCCCAAAGACGGCGAAGCCGAAAAGGCTGCGCGCAAGGCAGCCATTCAGGAAGCCACAAAGGGCGCCATCGAAGTTCCGCTTAAAGTAATGCGATCAGCCAGAGCCTCAATGGATGTGATCAAGGCGATGGCCGAGATCGGCAATCCCAATTCGATATCAGATGCCGGCGTCGGCGCACTCTGCGCTCGTTCCGCCGTGATGGGCGCTTATTTGAATGTGCGAATTAATGCCTCTGGCCTGGAAGACAAGGCATATGCAGAGCAAGCGCTTGCCGAAGGCAAACGCTTGCAGGACGAGACTCAGGCGGTGGAATCTGAGATCCTAGCCGTTGTCGAAACCAAGCTCTAGGAAGTCTTGGCTCTCCTTCGCCTAACCGCTAATAAGGCCACTCCACCGAGCGCGATCATGCTGCACGGCTCTGGTACGGCGTTGATATCCACGTTGTAACCAGTTAGCTCGTCGGCAAATGAGAATGTCCCGCCGTTGGAGTCAACGGTGGTATCAACTTCACCATGAATAAAGACCACGTGGGTACCAGCCCCAACCGTGATCGTCTGGTTAACGTTGGCCGGAGCGAAGGAATAGTAGTTGCCGTCGAGGCTGAACAGCGAATAAGGCGTACCGAACACCCCGTTGTGATAAATGTTATTCGCTGTTAAGTGGACCGTAGCTGCAGCATCGACCGTGAAGGTCAGTGTTTGTTCACCGACTGCCACTCCGATTGCAGTGTTGAGGCCGGGCGCACCACGGGTTACTTCGCAATAGCCATAGAAAGAGGCGCCGGTTTCGAGGTGTGATGCCGTGTTCGCGATCAGCGACGAACCGAAGGCGCCGTCCGTGTAGATGTTGTCCGTTTCTCCTGCGAGGTTGGTGGAAGACCAGCCGCCTGTATCGGCCCAACTACCAAAATTTCCCGAAGACGCCACGGAGTGAGGATAGGTGTAAAAGGTGCTGATGGGGTCGAACACATACTGGTACTCATAGAAACTGGACGCGGACGTGTAGCTTGTGATACTGGCCCCAGCCAATCCAGAAGCGCTGCAGACGGCCAGCAATCCATACAATTTAAACAACTTCATAAACCCTCCCTCTTCGCCTACTAGGCGTAAGGTCTATTAAGTAATTGTTGTGAAAGGTTCGAAATGTGACCAAACAGTATTCGCGCAGGGCTTAGTCCGCCATCGGGATTCTAACGCTGTTCTCTTTCGCGAAATCTTGTGCGGAAGCATAACCGGCGTCGGCGTGGCGGATAATGCCCATTCCTGGGTCGGAAGTCAGGACCCTTTCCAAACGTCGAGCGGCCTCATCGGTGCCGTCAGCGACGACCACCATCCCTGCATGCTGCGAATAGCCAATTCCAACGCCGCCGCCGTTATGCAGCGAAACCCACGATGCACCCGCCGCTGTGTTAACCAACGCATTGAGCAAGGGCCAGTCGGCAACGGCGTCTGAGCCATCCGCCATGCCTTCCGTCTCGCGGTATGGCGAAGCAACTGAGCCCGTGTCGAGATGGTCCCGCCCAATGACGATTGGCGCTGTTATTTCGCCGTTTCGGACCAGCTCATTGATGGCCAACCCGAACTTGGCGCGATCGCCATAGCCAAGCCAGCAAATGCGTGCGGGAAGGCCCTGAAAATGAATTCGTTCTCTCGCAACAGCCATCCATCGAGAAAGGGTTTTGTCGTTCGGAAACATTTCCAAGGCAAGCTTATCGGTCCGGTGAATATCGGCTGGATTGCCGGAGAGCGCAACCCAACGGAATGGCCCTTTGCCGACGCAGAACAGGGGCCGAATGTATTCCGGCACAAAGCCAGGAATGTCGTAAGCGTTCTCGACGCCCACCTGTTTCGCCATTGTGCGTATGTTGTTCCCGTAATCGAACGTGATCGCGCCTTTTGCCTGGAGGTCCAGCATGGCTTGCACGTGTACGCCCATGGCGCTCATTGAGAGCTTCACGTATTTCTCTGGATCGTCTTTACGGAGTTGAAGAGCCGCGGCAAGGGACATGCCGTTGGGGACATAGCCGTTGAGCGGATCGTGGGAGCTGGTTTGATCGGTGAGGATGTCGGGCACGATCCCGCGTTTGAGAAGCTCGGGCAGGACGTCGGCGCAGTTGCCTACCAGTCCCACAGAGATAGCTTCGGTCGTATCTAGGAGGGTGAGGGCTTCGTCGAGGTCGTAAGCGATCTTGTCGCAGTAACCGCTCTTCAACCGTTTTTCAATTCGCATGGGGTCGACGTCGACACCAAGGAACCTGGCGCCGTTCATAGTCGCAGCCAAAGGCTGAGCGCCACCCATGCCTCCCATGCCGCCGCTCACAACGAACTTATTATCGAGCGAGCCGCCAAAATGACGATCTGCTGCAGCCGCGAACGTCTCGAAAGTGCCTTGCACAATGCCCTGACTGCCGATGTAAATCCACGACCCAGCGGTCATCTGGCCGTACATCATCAGCCCCGCCTTTTCCAGCTTGTTGATTTCCTCCCAATTAGACCACCGCCCAACCAGGTT
>JBBQMJ010000043.1:0-12983 GCA_038328815.1 Fimbriimonadales bacterium
GACCCCGATACGGCGAAGAAGCTGTTGATGATAGGGGACACCCATCAAGCAAAAGGTATCTCTGTTTCGGAGCAAGCAAGTTGGATGCTGATATGTTCCACACTTATGAACACCGATGAATTCTTGACGTTGCACTAACTATGGACCCACTCCGCGAAGCCGAACTACTGATGACTCGCCGACAGATGTTCGGTCGAACTGCCCTCGGTATCGGCACGGCGGCCCTGAGCCGGTTAATTGGCCTTGGGGGCCTCGGCGGCATCGCAACCATGGCAGAGGCTTTTGGAGACCAGCGCGCCAAGGCATTTCAGGCTATTGCACCCAAGGCCAAGAGAGTTATCTATCTCTTCATGAGCGGAGGCCCAAGCCAGCTCGACCTTTGGGACTACAAACCTAAGCTGCAAGAACACTACAATGCCGACTTGCCCGATGAGATTCGCCGGGGCCAACGGATCACTACTATGACGAGTGGCCAAGCCCGCTTCCCCATCGCGCCATCGGTCTACAAGTTCCAAAAATATGACAACCATGGAGACGGCGTCTGGGTAAGCGAACTCCTCCCCCACACGGCTCAGGTGGTTGGTGAGCTTTGCGTGATCAAGTCGATGTGGACCGAAACGATCAATCACGATCCGGCGACAACTTTCATCCAAACCGGCAGCCCGCTTCCGGGCCGCCCGAGCATGGGCGCCTGGGTGAGCTACGGCCTCGGCAGCATGAATGAGAACCTTCCAACCTACATGGTTCTGCATAGCAAGGTCACGAGTGGAAGGCCGAATCAGGCGGTCTATCCGAGGCTCTGGGGAACGGGGTTTTTGCCCAGTGAGTATCAGGGTGTCGCGCTCCGTTCTCAGGGAGATTCGGTTCTTTACCTAAAAGATCCTGATGGTCTGGACCGGGTCACGCGTCGGACGATGCTCGACAGCATCGATGCCCTCAATAATCTCTCCCTTCGCGAATTCGGTGACCCCGAGATCGCGGCCCGGATCAAGCAATACGAGCTTGCTTACCGTCTGCAGACCAGCATTCCGGACCTTATGGATCTCAGTAAGGAGTCGGCTGAGACTTTCGAGCTCTACGGCAAGGATGCTCACGAGCCTGGCACCTTCGCCGCCAACTGCCTTTTGGCTCGCCGGATGGTGGAGCGAGGGGTCCGATTCATCCAGATATTCCACCGCGGCTGGGACCTCCACAGGGACGTGGTTAAGGATATTCCCACCCAGGCCAAGGATGTGGATCAGGGCTGTGCCGCGTTGATCAGGGACTTAAGACGCACTGGATTGCTCGACGAGACGCTGGTCGTTTGGGCAGGCGAATTTGGACGAACCGTCTATTGCCAGGGCCCATTGACTCGCGACAACTATGGCCGCGATCATCACCCGCGTGCGTTTACAATATGGATGGCCGGAGGCGGCATCAAACCGGGGATTGTGTACGGAAATACGGACGACTACGGCTATAACATAGTCGACAATGACGGACACATCATCGACCCCAGCGTCGAGAACTTCACCCCGGGCGCGGTTCACGTTCACGATCTCCAAGCCACGATCTTGAACCAGCTCGGAATCGATCATACGAAGCTGACCTACCACTACCAAGGCCGAGATTTCCGGCTTACCGACGTCCACGGCCACGTTGTAAAAGACCTGATCGCCTAGAACGACGGGCCGCTGCGAGAGCCTACATCCGAACCTAGAATGTTTAAGGTGACCCCGATGTAATACAATCGGTTTCGGTACGCACTATGATTTTGTCCTTAGTTGTTCTCTGTACGCTTTCATCGCCTCCCAAGGACTCTTTGGCCGAGGCCTTTCGCAATCCTCCTCCATCGGCCCGACCCCACACCTGGTGGCACTGGATGAACGGCAACGTCACGAAAGAGGGCCTGAGAGCCGACCTCGAGGCTATGAAGCAAGTCGGTATCGGCGGAGCGCAGATGTTTACGGTCGACCAAGGGATTCCACATGGTGCGGTCGGCTACAACAGCGAAAAGTGGCGAGAGATGACCGCGTACGCGGTTCAGCAAGCCAGCCGCCTGGGATTAGAACTTTGCATTCACAACTGTGCCGGATGGTCGAGCAGCGGCGGCCCCTGGATCAAGCCTGAGAACGCGATGCAGGTCATCGCCTGGTCTACAACCACCGCCCATGGTCCTTCGCATTTTACAGAACAGATACCCCCCATCAAGGCCCCCCAGGTTTATGCAAAGGTCGATTATCACGAGAATCTCGCGGTCTATGCGTTTCGAACGCCAACTGCAGAAGAGAAAGGGACCCATTTCCTCGGCAAGACGGGGGTCGTGAGGGAAGACGGCCTTCAACCCGACTTGGCACAAGCGGCAGCCGGCGTCGCAATTCCAATATCCGGCCTTGTCCAACTCAAAGTTGAAGGCGACGGCATGCTCGATTGGACCGTGCCCGAAGGCGATTGGACTATCCTACGAATTGGATACGTGCCGACAGGTAAGGACAACCACCCTGCTCCTCCGGAAGGAGATGGACTCGAAGTCGACAAGCTGAGCCGGTCGGCACTTGATGCGCACTGGGCGGGAATGATGGCGAAGGTCATTCGAGAATGCGGACCGCTGGCAGGCAAAGTTCTTAATAACGCGCTTATTGACAGCTACGAAGTTGGCAGTCAGAACTGGACCCCAAAAATGCGCGAGGAGTTTCGATCCAGACGTGGATACGACATAAGTCCTTGGCTCCCGGTCATCGCAGGATTCACGGTCGAGAGCCGCGAGATGAGCGAGCGCTTCTTGTGGGATTTGCGTCGCACGATCGCCGATCTTTACGCAGAAAACTACTTCGGGTACTTCGGTGAGCTTTGCCACAAGGCAGGCATGAAGTTCTCAACCGAACCGTACGGCAATGGAGGCTTTGATAGCATCCAATCCGGCGGCAAAGCCGACATTCCGATGGGTGAATTCTGGATTGGAGGCGCCGCGATGGACACCACACGAGTCGCCGCCTCGATCGGCCACATTTATGGTCGCCCGGTTATTGGCGCGGAGTCCTTTACCGCTGATGACGTGCGAGGCAAATTCCTGGAAGAACCGTATGCGATCAAAGCCCTCGGCGATCAGGTCTTCTGCAATGGCATTAATCGCTACATCTTTCATCGATACGCCGCCCAACCCTGGACGAACCTCAAACCAGGCATGACGATGGGGCCGTGGGGCACTCATCTCGAGCGGACGCAGACCTGGTGGACCGAAGCGGCAACCTGGCTGAAGTATGTAGCTCGATGCCAATATCTGCTTCAGCAAGGCACGTTTGCCGCCGATATTCTGTATTACACGGGGGAGAATTCGCCTGTTGATTGGGTGTATGGCCCAAGTCGAAATCCAAAACCTCCGGCCGGGCACGATTACGATAGTTGCGACGCCACGATCCTCGAACGGCTCGCCGTGCGAGATGGAAAGTTAGAGCTGCCGAGCGGAATGAGCTACCGACTACTCGTCCTCCCCGACACAATGTTTATGAGGCCGGCGATCGCCAGAAAGATTAAGGAGCTAGTGGATGCGGGGGCGACGGTCGTCGGGCCGAAGCCAACCCAGTCACCCAGCCTTACCGACTATCCGCAATGCGACCGCGAGGTCAAGCAGATCGCCGATGAACTTTGGGGAGAAGTCGACGGCAAGTTGGTCAACGAGCATGCTCTCGGGAAAGGAAAGGTGATTTGGGGCCGTACGCTGGAAGCGGTATTTGCGGACCTCAAAATACTGCCGGATTTTGAATTCCAAGGTACCGCCGGACGGGCGCGGTTGATGTCGATCCATCGGCGCATCGGTGACACCGACGTTTATTTCGTATCCAACCAAGATTATCAAGCGGCCAGCGCGGACTGTACATTCCGGGTGACTGGCAAAGCACCTGAACTCTGGCATGCCGATTCGGGGCAGACGGAAAATGCGCCGGTCTATCGGTCTGCGAACGGTAGAACGATCGTCCCGCTGAACCTGGGTCCGGCAGAGTCGGTATTCGTCATGTTCCGGCAGCCTGCAACGGGGGTTCATCTGACGAGCTTTTTAGCCCACGAATCCAGCGACGGCCCAAGACCACCTCAAATTACGATTGCGAGTGCACGATACGAAAGCGCTGACGGCCGCGGAACGGATGTGACCGAAACGGTCGCCCGAATGGTGAATGAGGGCGAGCTGGAAATCCCTGCCAGCAACAACCTATTCGGCGATCCGGTGTTTAATGTGGTCAAGCGCCTGGTCGTGGACTACACCGTTGACGGAAAACCGATGAAGCAGACCGTTAGCGAGAATGAAATTCTGGTCTTAGTTGCCTCGCCAAGGAAGCCCGCCGAGATGACCTACGGCTTGAAGACGACTGGAAAAGGCGTAGTCCTAACGGGGTGGAAACCCGGTTCATATGACGTGGAAGCGAGCTCAGGAAACCATTTCCAAGTGACGGTATCGGCTGTGCCGAAACCGCTGGATTTGAGCACCGGTTGGCATGTTGCGTTTCCTCCGCATTGGGGTGCTCCGCCCTCGGTTGAACTCGACAAGCTTATTTCCTGGCCCGACAGCAAAGACGACGGCATCAAATATTTTTCCGGTGGAGCGACTTACTCAAGAGATTTCGATTTACCTTCATCAATGGTTGGCGGCACGATAATGCTCGACTTGGGCCGGGTCAAGAATTTTGCAACGGTGCGCCTCAACGGAAAAGAACTCGCAGTACTTTGGAAAGAACCCTTTGCTGTGGATGTCTCGAAGGCACTTAAGAATGGGAAGAATCGACTCGAGATTAAGGTGACCAATCTCTGGCCCAATCGGATCATCGGCGACGAGCAATTGCCTGCTGATGTCGATTGGAACGGCGCCACGTTGAAAGAATGGCCTTCGTGGTTGGTCAAAGGCGAATCAAGGCCGAAGACCGGGCGCTATACCTTCGTCACTTGGAAATTCTGGAATAAGGATTCGCGCCTGCTGGAGTCGGGGCTAATCGGCCCGATCACACTCCGGGTTGCGAATGTGCAATTGATCCATCCATAGCTTCAATTAGTCTTATGTGATAGACGTCACCCTCCAGCCAAAATCGGGGCGGAGAGAAGGGGATTCGAACCCCTGCGGACTTGCGCCCTGCCGGTTTTCAAGTCCGAAAGTAAGGCGTCCGCTGAGCACCCAAAGCGTCCGTGCTGAATTCAATCACGAAATCTTAAGCGCCAAATAGTCCGTGCTGTGTTGGTTAAGTCCGCTCGGATGTTGGTCAAAATGTTGGTCAGCTTTCAATATCGGCGACCGAATCGACTATGAAGGTCCTTGCAGCCCGCCCAGCGTTACTTCATCCGCGACTTTGATCGGAAATACAGGGCCGAAGCCGGCTCGAACTTGCGGTCGATTGTGGCGCGACCCCGCCAGCCATTAGTGTCCACATTTCTCTTTTTTATGGTATCCGCATAATCCGCATAATTCTCCGCATACTTGACCCTTCAGCAGATTCAACGTCATTCAGAAAATCAGGAAAGCTATTGATCCAGTGGGTTCCGACAGGACCCCTATGCTACATTGTCAATCAAAGCCGTCTGATGAGCTCGATTCCTTTGGGCGGAACGGCCATCGCAGGTTGCCCTAGTGATTCTCCTCCGTCCGGGTTTCGGGCACGAGAAAGCATAAAAGAATTACTGAGGCTGCTGAGAAGGTCTTTGAAGCTATAGGCGCGTGCATGAAGAGTGGTGATAAGAGTGATATTAAGTTTCTTAAGAAGCTATTCAACGCGGGAGGATTCGGGTTCATGGAAAGTATGATGGATATGGCCGCATCAAGCATTAAGCCAGGCATGGCCATAAGCTCCTTAGATGCTTATGCGCAGCAAAACCCTATCGATTTCTTTGATACGCTCAGCATAATCTTTAACGCAGGCAGGTTTTGAAGACCTGGACTGGGCGGGAAATGGTTCTCGTAAAAGGATTCCGCGGCCGGATAAACTGGAAAAAGCTCGAGCATCACTTCTTCGACGGTGAATTGTTGCCCAACCGAGGTTATGTGCGCGTTCCAGACGTAAAGCTTTACGTAGGTCCTTTCTGGATTAGCGCTGAACCGATATCCAATGCCGAGTTCTGCTCGTTCTTAGACCTTGTTAGCCGGTTGTCGCCGACTTTTCAGAACGTTATCGGCATGTCGTTTTGGGAGGAACACCGCGCTCTAATGGAA
The DNA here is from genome assembly GCA_038328815.1 of Fimbriimonadales bacterium. Classification (GTDB taxonomy): domain Bacteria; phylum Armatimonadota; class Fimbriimonadia; order Fimbriimonadales; family Fimbriimonadaceae; genus JBBQMJ01. The sequence continues at coordinate 6,170 of JBBQMJ010000043.1, forward strand.
GCGAATCCCTTAAGTCCAGTACGTTACGTCAGTTGGGAAGAGGCACTCATGTATTGCCTATTAGCGGGCGGGAGGTTGCCGAGCGACGAGGAGTACCAAGTCGCAAGTTTGTGGGCTCTGAGGAGCGGCGAGACGACGGGAGGTGACGTGGCCAGAAACCTTTTCAAAGGTCCAGGCGTTTACACGCTGACTCCATCTTCCGACTACTTTGAGAAGGCTCGAGGTGAGCTGGAATACGTGCAAAAGTTCGAATTCGAAGGCGGCCTCTTGCATCCTGGACTTGCAACTACCTGGGAAGTATTCCGTAAGAGTTTTTTAGATCCGGCCGGATGGAGTTACGGGAGGTCGGCTATCGGCTTTCGGCTTGTCTTTGATAAGGCCAGACACGCTCTGCGAGGCTTTCCGCAACTACAATCTATTGTTAACAGTTCCCAATAATTCACCACTTGTTCGACCTAATATTCTTGTTTTCATGAAGGAGGCAATTTCACGACAATCCCGGATCCTGTCCCCACCTGTCAGGTTCAACTGCTTTCCGAAATTCCGGATACTCCCTTAGCCGGACAGCGAGCCTCCCATCGTTGCCTCAGACCCCGATTTTCGAGCGACTCGGTGGAAGTTAGTTCACGGATTTCTGCCAATGCGTGGTTTTGCGTGAAACTCAGCTCGTCAGCTTCGCCCTCGACCGTCCATTTCCGTCGGTGCATGGTTTTGCATGGCCCGCAATTTTTCGGCCCATATCTGTCCATATTCGCGGGCAACTCTGATCGTCCCATGAACACTTGCCCGCTATGGGGACTTGTTACCCCAAAGAATGACCAGCCGCCCGTAATATGAAGAGCGTTACCACCGACGGCATCGACGTGATTGGCGCCGGTGAATACCGGATAAGTGGGTAAGAATTGACCCCGAGTTTGCGTTTCAAAGCTGTCTGAAGCGTCACCGGTGAATGGACCGATAGCCGTCACCACCTGGGTATGTGCTACGGCGGCGAGGCCGAACGCAGCAGCGATAAATAATGTCTTTCGATTCATTTTGCCCTCCTTAAAAGGAAAAATCTTCTTGCCAGCGTAATCACTTTTATCCGCTCGACAAGACCTAAGAACAGTATAACAATAAAATCAACGGATCGGCGAAGTTTCTTAATGCCCCTTAAAGGAATCTCCCTTTCCATAGCCGGACTGCTAACCACGACCTTAGCGTTAAGCCAGCCGGCAAGACTGACGGCTGGATTCGTTTTTCCGGAAAAAATTGGCGAGTTTTTGCGCGTCGATGTGCATAAGTTCGACCGCGAAGGCAAGGACATGTCCGTCGGCTACAATTATCGATCTTCGCCGATCGCGGCAACCATTTATGTATATCCGAGAGGGCAATTGCGTTATCCGGTCGATATCAAGGCGGAACTTAACGCCGATATCAAGGCAATTAAGAGTAGCCATCAACATGCATCGCTAATCCCAAGCGAGGCGCCAAGGTTCCATCTCGGAGGTCAAACGAGCCTTGGGTTTTTCATCTCTGTCAGGGAGGTCAAGCCCATTTCCTTCGGTTGGCCGTAGAGTTCGGGATGTTAATATTTGCCGCGCTCGTCCATTTCCCACCCGGAGCACCGTGGGCACTGTATGATCAATCAAGCGCAAATAATCGATCTGGGCGTGAAGAATTGACGACGCGAGTCTTTCGCCAGAACCGAACAGGAACTCTCGGCCATGTTGAATGCCTATCAAGAGGTCGATCGATTGACCAGCGAGACAATACTCGGAAGGGCGCAAGCGGAGGGACTGCACAAGTCGGCTAGATGGAAATGGAGGCGCAAGCGTGTCTAATCAAGTGTTGAACAGCGGGCAGGCCCCGAACGATCTTGGCAGTAGCTCTGGGCTGGCTGGGTGTCTGATGACAATTGTTTCTGGAGCATTTGCCGGCAGCCAGCTATGTATGCTCGGATACGGCTATGAACTTCGTGAGTTATGGTACGTGGACGACATCGACAGGTAGGCGAGTAATGACGTTACACCCTTCCACTGGAACTGAAGATGAAAACGCCCGTTCTATTGCGCCAGGACAGGACGATTGGGAATGCGGATACCCCTCCGAGTCAAGCGGTTGCGAAAGGAAGCCCGCGCGACTTACGTCCAAGCTTTCCGGAACAAGAAGATAAGCAGCAGCGCACCCAGGGTCGCGCCGACGATCGAGCCGAGCAAACCGCCGGAGCCGGCGGAGTGCAAGAAATATCGCATCAGCAAGCCCGTCAGCACGGCGCCGGCAATCCCTAGGACGATAGTCATAATGCAGCCGGACGGCTCGCGCTTATTGCCGGGCATGATCGCCTTGGCCAAAACCCCGGCCACGAAGCCGACGATGATCCACCAAAGCCAGCCGTGCTGAAACATGTCTTTCAGTTCATTTCGCATGAGTCTCCCTCACTTGGGTCAGGCTCCGTCTTGACGAAAGGACGCGCATGGGAAAGCGCTTCCTTTTGTACCATCGGTTGGCCGTTTGCGTTTCTGTGTGACATTGTACTCCCGAAGCCGTAGCCTACCAGCGCAAGGCGTGGAGCAAGCTCGCCCGGGCGGTTAGCCAATAGACAAGTTATACTCTCGCTATGGCTCGATCGTAGGCTTCGTGGATCCAGGAGGCAAGCTCATCATCAGGTCGCTCGTCGGCCTTAAGGTCGGGTTCGTTGTGGAACCGGTTCGACGACACCTTTTCAACCTTGACGATTCGAGGGACCTCCAGAGGTCGACTTAACACGATGTTCAGCCGGATGCCTTCCTTTCGAGGGTGTAAGCCAAGAAATGCGGACTTGCCAGCCGTAATATGGAGCGAGGTTTTCTTTTCCCCGACCGTGTGTTCGCCAGGGCTAGTCAGCAATGGAAGCAACTGCTCAAAAGCCGACCCGGCCGATGGTTTGAGTCAAAGAGTGCACTCACCAGATTATTGTATCACGGTGTCTCCTGCTCCTCCTCTTTTCAGGCACCCCAATTGGATGACCGACTTAGCGGTACATAACCCACGTTGTGACGCGATTCTTCAATGCGGCTACAAAAGGCGGAAGCGACCGGGGCGCAAGTATTCGAACTTCCTCAGAGAAAGCGGCCAGTTGGTCCACAACTAGAGGTTACGCCAAATTATTTGCAAAAGTAAAACTCTAAGTGGGCGACCCCATGGAGGTTAATCCTGAACGTTCAGACCCCAAGAGTCAGAGGCTGATGGCTATGGAACGCCGACCGCCAATCAAGGAATCCGCCTGGCAAAACCCGACCGAGAAGTACGGGGCCATCATACATGAACGTGACCGAGAGCGTTGCGCTGAACCTTACGCGCACGGACCGAGCCCATTCGTCTCCGAACCCCATCTGGTAGCCAGGTAACGGCATGCTGATTCCACAGTTGAGCATCCGGAACTCAGCGGGGGCACAACCGAAGTGGGCTGCGAATGCTCTAGAAAAGGCTTCTCGGGCCAAGAATCCGGATTGCCAAATGACATCGACTATGGTGCGCCGCTCAACGGCAAGTTGCCCCGCTGCTCTCTCAAGTCGCAGCCGTGCTGTGAAGGAATGCGCTGTTTCGCCAACGGCAAATAAGCAGAGGCGGCGGACCTGGGCGCTGGAGTATCCGACGAGGCTCGCCACTTCAGAATCATTCACGACTCGATTGGATCTACCAAGCTCCAGGAGCGAGTCTGTGAAAACCTGTCGCAGGCCGGATGCCCCATGAATCGCGTGTGCTGGTACGTATTGCAGATTCATAGCGCATGTGACCGATTTCGTCAGTTTGGCTCTGAAGCGGCACAATCTCGATCCGTGCCAACTACAATAACATTATGAGCGGTCTTCGACCAGCATGGAATCGAGTGGATAGTCCAGAACCACGCGACAGTACCACACTACGATTCGCTCCATCGCTGGCGCATGGGTGATGTTTGGCCGGAGCAGGACATGTATCCGGTGGTCGCTCCCACCAACCTGTCGCCGCTACTGACGGACTGAACTCTCATCGTCTGCGATCAAGACTTTCTTACTCACACGGCTGTTAGCGCGGGCCGTGTCAAGCGTCTGGGCGAACCCGGCGTAATCGCAGTAGACCTGACTTTCCGACACTTAATCTGTCCTCTAAAGGTTATACATACAACGTGGCCCAATTTTCGGTCTTTTGGCGGTGGAACAGAAGCACGATTGACTGACTTCGTACGCAAGATTCCTCTTGGCGCGCGGCAGGCTCGCAGCACAATGACAAGCAAAAACCAGACGTTTGGTCCGAATTGGATTCGGCTCTCGCAAATTGCTCTAATCGTCTTCGGATCCGTTCCACGAGGTACGGAGCGCACAACGGGCAAGGTTTATGATTAGTAAGAAATTGTCGAGCCGACGGACTAAAGCCCAGCTTTGGTGCCGAGATTCCTGAGGGCCCTAACGGCTAGTTTCTTGACTGAACCAGTTCTTGACTTGGCGGCCAATCGAAGCGATTCTTCCAAGGGCGACGTCATCCTCGGCAGCGCTCGCCAGGTCATCGACTAGCATCTCCTGTTTTTTTGCCGGAAGCTTGCTCCATTCCATGGCGAGCGGAACAGCAAACTTTTCGAACGTTTCAACTCGCACGTCGCCGAGAGACTCTCCTGGGGCGCCATCGAGCCATAAGCTGGCCAATGCTCGGAATGCTGATGGCGATTTAGTCTTTAGAATAATCGCGTGCAACGCATCGGCCAGACCGGTTACAGCGTCTTCGCGTTCCGATGCGGCACCCACCGTTCGCAGCGCATATCGGACCATCGAATCCACGCTTTGGTCGGTATTGATGTGGGCCATCGCTAGACAGTAGTAAGCACTAGCTCTTGTCGCGTTAGTTTGCCGAGCGCTTTTGATAATCGTCCTTGCAGTGCTAATCTGCGCGGAATTTGGCGTCCATAATTTGCCGGCCGTTTGTTGATCTGCGTTGTCATAGAGTGCCCGGAGCTTCGGGGCTGTGTAAAAGCTACACGTGGCTTGTGTTCCTAGCAAGCCAGCGAAACTGATCAAGGCTAAGGTTTTAATCATAGTTTCCCTCGCTAGTTTGGATTCGCTTGCGTCGCTCCCTTGGCCGCAGCTGGTTTTTTCTTCTTTGGTTTTGGTTTGGTGTGGGTAACCGTCAGGCGATGCTTTTTACCCTTGAGATTCTCCGCGCCAGGCGGATATGCGTGCAGCCAAGTACCTCTTTTCACCGCTTTGTTTTTCCCCCGGGTCACCGGATAATTGGGACCCATCCGTTTCTTGTGTTCAACGCCGGTGAGCTCTTGATCCAAAGAGCCACGCAAGATAGTGTACATCGTGAACTACCTGTGGAGCACCGCCTCAATTGCAAACGGTGCTCCATCGCCTTAGACTCTGCGCCCGAGTATCCGACGTCTAGCCATAATTGGGCGTGGCCAGCTTCGCATTGGGCTGCCGCGCAAATACACGCTTGGCAAATCCGGCAGCTGTTTACACCTAGGAGGAATCGCAATGACGTTGAATATTCGCAAAAAGCGTCTTCTGACTTCAGGCATGACTGGCTTTCGTTCGAGTCATGTCTTTAAGCGCGACAAACACATCTTTTTCGTGCGGCACGACGACTAAGGCGAGAATCCGTCCCTGTGCGAGCCTCTTATAGAAGGTCTTAGTGATTTGATCCGCACTCAAAGCCCGGACTACGTTACGGGCGCTTCTCTGGGGGGCATGATCGTGTCATCTCAAGTGGCGATAAACACTGGAGCCCTCCTCTACCACCTTGATTTCACTCAGGCAGTAAGACAGCTCGATCCGAATGCAAGAATAGCTGGACGTCGCATGGCTATACTCGACGACTTTGTTTCTGGAGCACAGCAATTCGATGAGGCCCTGCGGACGGTGAAAAGCCGGGGCGCTGAGGTGGTTGCCCTAGGAGCCGCAGTGGCCTTACCAGTGCGCGTGACTGACCTGCCGATCAACCCCTTCTTTGCCGCGATTGTTGTAAATGCCCAAATTTTCCCTCCCAGTCAAGTTCCGAACTGGCTCGCCGACATCCCAATCCAGGACGTTCCCGACTGGCGCTCCCCTTAGCGCGAGCGATTTGTTTGGTCATAATAAAACTGGATGGCACCTAGGCTGGCGAATGATTTGTCGTATTTTGAGCTTTCGAGTCAAAATCTGGGTGGCAATCCGTCCATAAGTTTTGTTGAGGCTATATGGTGAAGACTAAGCCCCGCCGGTCGGCAGCGCGTCCACAGGACGGGACGACTTCTGCCCATCAGACAAGGATTAAGCATCTAATCACGGAGTGTGGGGCTGTTTTAAGATTCCGTAAGAGGCATTTCAAGAGACTGACCCGTCGTTCCTAACGATTGAGAGCTAAGGGCTGAGCTTGGATCGGCACCACCCGCCGGCCACGTTCTTCCAGGATTGCTTCGACCCGCTTGAGCAATTCTTCATCTGATAGCTCACCGATCACCTGTGAATACCACTCAGGCGATGATTCATCCTGATAAGTGAACTCCAGCGCCTCTATTAGCTGTTCACCCGAAAGCTCGCTGACGCGGACCCGCTGAGGCACAGGACCATCAACCCTATTGAGAACCTGATTAATTGCCGCAGGACTTCCGGCTATAGCCCGCTCGATTAGGCTTTCGGCAAGCGCCCTGGCTTTCTCGCCGTCATTCTCTAGGAGTGCCATTCGCATCAGCGTTGTGACGCACACGGACGCCTTCGGTCTGCCTGCCGGATTCCCGGACTTACCCTTTTCGAACGGTCTTCCTTTTGGTTGCATTCGCTGTTATTCCCCCTGTTTATCAGGTCTGAATCGATCCATTTCGAGATTTCCTATCGAG
>JBBQMJ010000044.1:0-12861 GCA_038328815.1 Fimbriimonadales bacterium
TCGCGTCTTCTTAAGAGCCATGACGATGACAACGAGGAAAGCAAAGCTGTGCTCAAGAAACTCGCCCGTGCCATCGAATCGATCATCGAACTACGCGAAGCCTCCTGAAGCCATTGTTGGGGTTCAGCAAATTAGGAGATCGCATCCTCACCGCCTACTCACGGTGGCTCCAAAGAAACGCGACACGTTGTTGCGCTATTTCCCGTCCTTCACTCAATGGAATCCATATCCCAAGATTGGAAATTGGGTTTGGCAGGATCGGCGCAAATCGCCCTGATGGATGTAAATATTGCGAAAACGCAACCAAAATCAGGCATTTTTGCTGAATCACTTGACGAATTCCATCAATTGGTGCTTGACTGTCCGTACGCAAGTCTTCGTGGCCTAAAAGCCAGCGAGACTGTACTGGACAATCGGAGCCTTAACGGGCTCATCGAAAGAACAGTCGGTCAGCAGCCAAGCACGGGGATAAGCGCGGACTTTGGGGGGGCAATCCAGGATGGAGCCAGCCACACCAGAGTCGGTACAAGGATCTTCGGGTCCAGACAATGAGTATCGCGACGGAGGAGTCAATCATGGAAGAGTTAGCACTCCAGGACAAACCTGGCCTATTCACACGTATCGCGGGCATGTTTTCCCGTGAAGAGTTCGAAGATGAGGTGGACACCTATCAGAGCTCTAAGCCACTTACCATTAGGTCGGCGCACCGATACACGGTTACCGTTCGTCGCCAAATAGCTTCTTTCGACGATGCCATGGCAGCTGCCGATGGCCTTAAGAAGGGCGAGCAACAGATTTTGAACCTCTCTAGCACAGAGCCCGCACTTCGACAGAAGATTGTCGACTTCATGTGCGGCGTCAATTTTGCCCAAGAAGGAACGTGGGAGGAAGTCGGCGACGACGTCTATCTCATCGTCCCCGCAAACGCGTACGTCGAGGTCGCTCCCGCGACGCCGAGAATGAACGCAATGCGAAACTAAGAGATTTTTATCTCTCCTCATTTGGCCCTGTTCGGTGATGCGACAGGGCCTTTTTTAGTAAATCGAGATGCTGGATGCTGGATGCTGGATGCTGGATGCTGGATGCTGGATGCTGGATGCTGGATGCTGGATGCTGGATGCTGGATGCTCCGAGTGGATTGTGCCGCATTCCGCATTCCGCATTCCGCATTCCGCATTCCGCATTCCGCATTCCGCATTCCGCATTCCGCATTCCGCATTCCGCATTCCGCATTCCGCATTTGATAGACTCTAGGGAAGCCAATGAACGTACTCATCGTCTTTGCCCATCCGGAATCGCGCTCCTTCAATGGCTCCATGCTTGAAGTGGCTGTCAAGACTCTCACAGATCTGGGCCAGCACGTGAAGGTTTCAGACCTGCACAAGATGAACTTCAATCCGTTACCTGGCCGACATGACTTTGACTCCGCTCTTTCCGAAGATTGGTTCAACTACCAGGACGAGCAGAAACACGCCCACGCGCAGGGCGCCTTCAAGGAGGACATCAAGGAGGAGCACGAGAAGCTGGAATGGGCCGATCTGCTGCTTCTCCAATTCCCGCTATGGTGGTTTTCTATGCCCGCCATCTTGAAGGGCTGGGTTGATCGAGTTTTTGCCTATGGCTACGCTTATGGCGGTGGCCGATGGTATGACCAAGGCGTCTTCGGGCCGAAGCGCGCAATGTTGGGAATTACTGTCGGCGGCCCGGAAACCGCCTACACCATAGGTGGATTGCAGGGCGATATGGAGCAGATCCTATTTCCCATCCAACACGGAATCTTGCAATTCGTGGGGTTCTCAGTCCTGCCCGCGTTTGTGGCCTATTCAGCTAACTATTCGGATGTCGATCGACGCGAGTCGGTCCTCGACGAGTTCCGGAAGCATCTGGCTAGAATCGAAGCTCTGGAACCCTTGCCAATGCCCTTGATTGCTGAGTACGACGAGAGTCTTAGGCGCCGCTAAGCATCACCTCACTCAATGTCTTCTTGGAGCAATGCGATTCTAACGCTTTGCCTCTGCAGCGCTCCAGCATGACAACGTATATTTAGCCTCGATCCAAGGCGGCCATACGCTCTGGTGAATACCTCTCACCAGCCACTGCTCCCAACTCTGACTTCAAGAATTGAAGGTCGTTGGCCGCAAGCTCAATCTCAACGGCTTCGGCGTTCTGTTCCAGATACTTCAACCGCTTGGTACCAGGGATCGGGACGATATCCTCGCCCTGATAGAGCAACCAAGACAGGGCAATCTGTGCCGGAGTAACTCCCTTCTTCGAAGCCAACTCTTTCACCCGATCAACCATGCGAAGGTTGATTTGGAAGTTCTCACGTTGAAATCTGGGTAGGCCGCGGCGGAAATCGTCGTCGGCGAAGTCGTCCGGACTCTTGATCTCACCGGTCAAAAAGCCTCGCCCAAGCGGGCTGTAAGCGACGAACCCGATGCCCAACTCCCTCACCGTAGAAATTACTTCAGACTCATGAGAGCGCTCCCAAAGCGAGTACTCCGATTGGAGAGCCGTAATCGGGTGTACCGCGTGGGCACGCCGGATCGACTTTGGCGAGGCTTCAGACAAGCCAAGGTATCGCACCTTCCCCGCTTTTACAAGTTCAGCCATCGCGCCGACCGTGTCCTCGATCGGAGTATTAGGATCAACCCGATGTTGATAGTAGAGATCGATATATTCGACTCCGAGCCGCTCAAGCGACGCATCGCAAGCCCTTCGCACATAATCGGGGCTGGAATCTAACCCTCTGGAAGTCCCGTCAGCGTCCCGTAGAATGCCAAATTTCGTCGCAAGAAATACGCTATCCCGCTTCCCTTTGATCGCCTTGCCAACCAAGCGCTCATTTGTAAACGGGCCGTAAATATCCGACGTGTCCAAGAAGAACAAGCCCATCTCGAGGGCGCGGTGGATCACGGAAATCGATTCGGCATCGATACGCGGTCCATAGAAGTCGGACATACCCATGCAGCCGAGGCCGATAGCCGATACCGTTGGACCACCCTTTCCGAGTTGGCGAGTTTTCATAATTTGTCTACTCGGTATGCGGTGGTCAGTATGCAGAATGCTTTCACCCAACGCGAGCTTTGGCGGCGCCGAGAGGCGTGGGCGGAGGGATTGTGGAGCGGGCGCGCTTGGTTCTGACAAACTCCGGGTTGATGCCTTCGGGCCAAGTCGTCGTATCATCAAACCAGAGTCCTCGGAAGAAGCTCCCCGCAAGATTCGATCGTCCGAAGCGACACCCAGTGACGTCGGATGTGAACATCTTGCAGTTCGCAAAATCAGCGAGCGTTACATCTGCCCCAGCCATCACCGCATAGGCTATCGTCGCCCCTCGAAAGGTTGCGCCCTCTAGATTGGCGTTCGAGAAATCGACGCCTTCAAGGTGACAGCGATCGAAGTTGCAGTACCGCAAGTCAGCGTCCTGAAAGTTGGCGAAATTGAGGCTCTGGCCGGAGAAATTGGAATTTGCAAGCGATCTGCCGCCGAACTCGTTGGCCTTGGCAGGAATTTCCGTCAAAGTGTCTGCAGGACGATTCACTAATACTTTGTCAATGGCAAGCAGGGTGGCGGACGGCGATTCTGAGACGGCGCGCCCTGCCAAAAGACGATCGACGACCATCATCGTTGGGCTTGGACCGGCGGACGTACGAGGAACCCTGGAAAGGCCAGGCGCAGAAAACACAAGAGCAAGGCTCGTCCCATAAACAAGCCATAAGAACAGGTCGCCAGCGGCCGAATTCTGGATAAGGGTGAGGCCAACAAATGTGAAGCACAAAGTGCCAATAATCATCCGGTACTGAAACTGCTCGGGAACGTGCCAAAGCTTCGTTCGGTGCACGCGCAAGAGCAGATAGAAACACGCCAACCACGCCTCAAGGGCCAGCACGAGGACGAGCCCAGTTTGCGCCCCCGAAACAACGCCAACGGCAATAACGGCCAACGAGAGGCGAAGGACGAGCGACTGAACATAGCCTGACCGCTGCTCCACCGTGCTCGAGGAAGGATACAGACCTGCCGCCCAATCCCGCTCGCGGGCAATGATATCGATGCTGCCGCCCGTGAGTTCTGGTGGCAATCCGCTAAAGGGCTCCTGCATCAGTGCGGATCGACAGTAAGCCATGCCGCCGGTGACCGCCACGGCCACCGAAGCTACGATGAGCATTCCTTCGGCAAGGCCGATGAACGGCGCAAGAGGATTGCCAAGCATTCCCGATAGGCCAACCGCTGCTCCCAAGAACAGGCAGGTCAGCATGATCAGCGGCGAGGTAAACGATGCGGATTCGGTGCGGACCAGTTCAAGCTCGTTGCCGTCCAGCGGCTCGGTAAGGTCCAAACTCTTGATGACGGAGCGTCGCAAGATAACGGCAATTGAAGCTGAAATCTCTGCCCCGAAACAACATACGCCGATCCACTCGACAGGAATAGCGGCATGGGATCCTGTTAGGAGACTTACTCCAACTAGTCCAACGATGAGCCCGACAAAGAGTGTCCCAAAGTCCCTTCCATCAAAACGGACACGCGGGGTTCTCATGACAAGACATCACCTAACAAAGGTGGCTTCAGTTGTGAGCATCGAGCATGGTGGCTTTGCGCCATGGTTTCCCTAGTTCAAGTCTATCAGACCTTCAGCGTTTCCCCAAAACATAACTACGGTCTGGCTACCGGATTTGTTGGGCTTAATTTACAAGAAGGATTCGAAGGTGAGTTTCGTTCCCTTCCTTAAGCTGTAAAGAGATTATTCAGGGCTTCGGAAAGGGTCGGGTGGGCGAAAGTCGCCCCCCTTAGCTGGGTGGCCATCAGGCCGCCCATCATCGCAAGCTCAACCGCGCTCATAAGCTCTCCACCATCCAAGCAAAGCGCCGTAAAGCCTAGGATCTGATCCGTGTCAAGGTCTACGATAGCCTTCAGCGTCCCCCGAGGCTCTCCCGTCTCCAGTGCACGAGCGATCGAAGTTGCAGGCAAAGTGAAGACTCTGTAGCGCAGTCCGCGAGCCTTTGTGTCATCCTCGCTCAAGCCGATATGGGCGAGTTGAGGATCAGTGAACATCACGTACGGAACCAGCCTTCCTAAAGTCGTGCCGCCGCCTCCCTGAAGCAGATTCTTTCGCAAGATACGATAGTCGTCGTAAGAGATGTGGGTGAATGCAGGCCCGCCCTTCACGTCGCCAAGCGCCCACACGTTTTCGACACTTGTTTCGAGTCTGTCATTCACCTGGATGTAACCGCGGGAATCTACCTTGACGCCCGCTGTATCAAGGTGCAGCGATTCCGTGTTCGGAACACGGCCCGTCGCGACCAGCACGTGCGAAGCGTCAACCGTCTCAGCCCCGCTGTAAATCCTTGCCCCACCCTTAGAAGATTCGACCTTATCGATCATCACTCCCAACCTCACGTCAATGCCATCTTCCTTAAGTATCTGCAGAAGAGCCCCTGAAATATCTTCATCTTCCCTTGGGAGAAAGCGCTTGGCATGCTCAAGAACAACAACCTCGCTCCCAAAACGGCGAAACATCTGGGCAAACTCGAGCGCCACGTAGCCGCCACCAATGACAGCCAATCTCTCAGGAACTTCGTCGAGTTCCATAATTGAAGTCGAGTCGAGCCAAGGAACCCCGCTTAGACCCGGGATGGGCGGAATGGCAGGTCGGCCCCCCGTGTTGATGAATACCTTTTGAGCGGTGAGACGCCTTTCGGACTGATCCGGAAGGCTGACCAAGACTTCATTCCCAGAAAGGAGAGAGGCTTCGCCAAAGATCAGTTCTAGGTTCTTGGTCCGCTCCAAGTGTGCGCGGCTTCCGCTGCTAAAATCGCGCACGATTTGGCGCTTTCGCTCGCGGACGATTGGCATGTCCATCGCGACTGGGCCAATATTGACGCCGTAATCGGCGCCTCTTCGCGACATAAAGGCTTCTCTTGCGCTCGCCACCATGGTCTTGGTAGGTGTGCAGCCATAGTTGATGCAAGTTCCCCCGACGTCGCCCCGTTCGATGATCGCTGTCTTCCAACCGGCTTCAGCTATGGCAATGCTAAGTGGCATTCCACCCTGGCCTGTTCCAATTATCAAGGCATCAAATTCGTTGTCCATCCGCTTGTGATTCTATCGAGTTTGTCCGATTAACCACAGCGGCTAAGCTATAGGCACTCTAATGGGAATGAGCATTGAGAACTTTGGGTTCCTGCTAATTGTCGCCGCACTCGTGTCGATCATCGCGCGTCGGCTGCGAATGTCCTATACGGTCGCTCTGGTCGTGACCGGAATCTTCCTGGGCACGTTCCCCTTGGGCAGCCAATTCGTCCTGAGCCACGACCTGATATTTGGCGTGCTTCTTCCTCCTCTGATCTTTGAAGCCGCGCTCAATATTCGCTGGGTTGAGCTTAAGCGTGACTTTGTATTCATCACGGTCATGGCCACCTTTGGCTTACTCGCCTCGATTGCGATCATTTACACCGGGCTCGTCAACAACGGCTGGCAAGCCGGGGCGGCCCTGATCTTCGCGTCGCTAATCTCGGCAACCGATCCAGTTTCCGTAATCGCAATTTTGAAGGAGGCCGGCCAAAAGGGACGGCTAAGGCTGCTGCTGGAAGCAGAAAGCCTGTTCAATGACGGTACGGCTGCAGTAGTTTTCGTGGCTGTCCTCAGCTCGATGCCAGGTCAGTCTCTAATCTCGTTCAAGGATTCCCCTTGGAACGCCATTATTGTTTTCAGTTGGCAATTCATCGTGATTGCATTCGGCGGCATCCTCGCCGGGGCCCTGGTCGCGCTCGTAGGTATGGGAGTTGCGGGCAGAACCGAAGACCACCTTGTTGAACTCCTTGTGACGGCAGTGGTCGCCTTCGGATCCTTTCTCCTTGCCGAGCATTTTCACACTTCGGGTGTCATTGCTACCTTGACGGCTGGACTGCTTATTGGCAACTACGGGCGGCTTTCCGAGCTGACCGAAAAGGGTCGAGAGTCCATCGAGTCATTCTGGGAGTTCGCGGGCTTCGTGTCGAACTCGATCGTATTCCTTCTAATGGGGATTCAATACGCAAGCCTTCCCATGAAGGACTACTGGCAGGAGATCCTTTTCGCGATCATCTTGGTGTTAATCGGCAGAGCCGTAAGCGTCTACGGAATCTCGCTATTCTTTATGAAAAGCAGATGGAAGGCGACGTTTGGACAGCAACATGTTCTCTTCTGGGGCGGCCTGCGTGGCGCGTTGGCCCTAGCACTGGTCCTAAGCCTGCCAGCGGATTTTCCTCGGCGCAGCGAGCTTCAAGCCGTGACGTTCAGCGTGGTCGCGTTCTCGGTGATTGTCCAGGGGCTTAGCGTCAAGGCGTTGCTGAAGAAGTTAAAGATGCAATAGCAGGTCCCCGATGATGCCGGAACCCCGGCGTTACGAAATGACCCCCATTTCTAGCCGCCAGTAGCCACCGGATGCTTTTTGCTGTCTCCTTATGCCGCCAGACCTCGGATCGTCATCCCGACCGGAGCAATAGAAAGTGAAGCGGAGGGACCGGTTTTGGTCGCGCCGCGCTCTGGTAAGAACTCCGCGCTTGCTCTCACTGTCGCCCGAGTCAACTCGGGGTGACCGAATGAAACAGCTCAGGGCAGGAATTGCTTTGATTCCAGAAGCTCGCGAATCTTGATCGAGTCCTGCCGAAACTCGTCGGGATCGTATTTGACCTCGCTGGTATAGTACTCGGCCAGGGACTTAATCCCCCGCTCCTCTATTGTCTTCTTGATTTCCGGATGGGCCATGTATCGCTCCCAACCACGAATCTCCCGCTGGCGATAGGTCTCTTCAATCTCATCAACGCTCGGCAAGTGATAGGTCTCGTCGTGAAGGAAGGCAGAATACGGCAAGCGGTCCCGTTTGGGAGGGTCTTCGGCCGGATAGCCGACGACGATCGACGTAACCGGCGCGCAAGTATCGGGCAAGCCCAAGAAATCGGAGATCACACGCATTGAGCTTAGGGTAGTTCCCATGTAGCAAATACCTAGACCTTCGGCCTGGAAACCCAGGCAGACATTCTGCGCCACGATCATCGCATCAAAAGCCGCAACGTGGTAGCCCAAGAAGTTGTTAAAGTTGTCATTAGCGCCTCTCAACTCCAGCCAAGTGCGAGTTCGGAACCAGTCGGCGCAGAAAGTGATCACGAGTGGCGCCTGCAACACCATGGGTTGGCCGAAATGCATTTCGCAGAGTAGAGCCTTGCGCTCGGGATCTCTCGTTAACACCATCGAAATGCTATTAAGGTTTCCCGAAGACGAAGCTCCGGCTACCGCCTCGCCACAAACTTTCTCGATAAGCTCCGGATCGATCGGATCAGGCTTGTATTTGCGTATCGAGCGGTGAGTGTTCAGAAGCGTGGAAAGGTCTGGCATAAGGCTGATTCGAAGTCTACTCACGTGTTGGTAGGGTCGCTGTCCTCAGCGTTGTCCAGTGACCGATGAGGACATCAGCGTTACCCACATTGCCATAAGGAATTCGTAAGATATCATGGCTGGCTTACCCAGATAATGCGCGTCACGGCCGTTTGTGTCACTCTCTAACCGTTGTCAGACACTAGGCCCGATCCGGATGCCCTGCTTAGGGCGGTTCAGAGCGCCGAAGAGCGAAAGTCTCGCGGGCGCCTAAAGATATTTATGGGCATGTCTGCTGGCGTCGGCAAGACCTACGCCATGCTTTCTGAAGCCCACGAGCAGATTGGCCGCGGCGTGAACGTCCTTGCTGGCTACATTGAAACTCACGGGCGCGCCGAAACGGACGCTTTAATCGAAGGTCTCCCCGCTCTGCCATTTCGCTACCTTGAACATCGTGGCGTCAAGCTCAAAGAGTTCGATCTCGATGCTGCGCTAAAGCGCAAGCCAACCCTATTGCTCGTCGATGAGCTCGCCCACACCAACGTGCCCGGCTCAAGGCACCCCAAGCGATGGCAAGACGTCGAGGAGATCCTCCTTGCCGGCATCGATGTGTACACGACTGTGAACGTACAGCACATGGAGAGCCTAATCGATGTCGTTGCCCAAATCACCGGAGTAACGGTTCAAGAGACCGTGCCCGACTCAATCATTGAGCGCGCCGACGAAGTTGAGCTGATCGATATTCCACCCGAGGACCTCCAGCGTCGCCTGCGCGAAGGCAAGGTTTATCAAGCCGAACGGGTCGATCAGGCTCTGAAAGGATTCTTCAGAACTGGCAACCTAATTGCCCTTCGGGAGTTGGCTCTACGGCGCACAGCCGACCGCGTGGACGCCCAAATGCGAAGCTACCGCGAAGAAGAGGGCGTCAGCGGTATCTGGGCGACAAGGGAAAGGATCATTGTCTGCATCGCCCCCAATCGTCTCGCCACCAAAGTCGTTCGCTCTGGGGCTCGATTTGGAGTAGCCCTCCACGCCGAAACGATAGCCCTATTTGTCAGCAGTGATCGTCAGGCCAATCTCAACGACGACGCGAGAGCTTTAGCCGATGAGGCCCTGGCACTCGCTGACGGCCTAGGCATGGAGACTGTCTCAAGCGTTGGACACGACATCGTGGGTGAAATCCTCCAAGTAGCTCAGCAACGTAACGCGACGATGGTCATCGTTGGCAAGCCGATCAAGCCACGGTGGAAGGAAATTGTCTTCGGCTCTGTCGTTGACGAGTTGGTACGGCGCAGCGGCGAAATCAACGTTCAGGTCATAACCGGAGAAGGGGAGGCAGCCACTCCGAGGTCGAAGTTGCTGGACAAGGAGCAGGTCACTTTCCGATCAGTAGTCGGCACGATAGCCGCTACAGCAGGGGCAACCGCAATCTGCTCCCTGATCTCAGGCTACGTCGATCTAACCAATCTGGCCATGATCTACCTGCTAGCAGTCGCGCTTGTGGCGACCAGATACGGCCCTCGCGAAGCGGCACTCTCTTCCCTGCTTTGCGTCGCAGCCATGGACTTCTTCTTTGTGCCTCCGCGCTTCACTTTCAGCGTCGCAGATTCGCAGTACGTCTTCACTTTCCTTGTACTCCTTGGCGTCGCCTTGCTGATTAGCACGTTGACTCTTCGCATGCGTCACCAGGCTCAAGCAGCGAGCGAGCGCGAAAGCCGCACCGCAGCCCTTTACGCGTTGAGCCGCGAACTGGCGCAAAGCAGGAAACAGGAGGAACTGGCCATTGCTACGGCAAGGCGATTGCGCGAGGTTTTCGGGATCGACGCCGCGATCTTCCTTACTCGGGACAAAAACTCCTTGACTCCAACTGCAAAATCGCGTAGCCACTTTGAACGTGCTCCAAATGAGCAAGCTGTTGCGCAGTGGTCGTTCGACCGAGGGGAGCGCGCCGGGCTTGGAACAAGCACCCTACCTGGAGCTCAAGCCATGTACATTCCTCTCAAGAGTCCGAGGGGCACGGTTGGCGTCTTGGCTGTCAAACCCGAGGATCAATCCCAGCTTGACTCCTCGATGCTCAATCTCTTAGAGACCGTCGCGACCGGGCTAGCGCTCGCCATTGAACGGACGCTCCTGGCTAAGGAATCTCAGGATGCACGGGTTAGGGCCGAAGCCGAGCAGGTGCGAAATTCCTTGCTGAGCTCGGTGTCCCATGACCTCAGAACTCCTTTGACTTCAATATCGGGCGCGGCCAGCACTCTGCAGGATTCAGATCAGTTGACGGCTGCGAAGCGCAAAGAATTGGCAACCATGATCTTTGAAGAATCTGAACGACTGAATAGAATTGTTCAGAACCTGCTAGATATGAGCCGTCTGGAAACTGGTGGGGTCGGCCTCAATCTTGACTGGAACTCGCTTGAAGAACTCATTGGGTCGGCTTTAAACCGTACTGAGGCGCTGTTGGAGGGGCGGAAGGTGAAGACGCGGCTGGCGGAAGACTTGCCGCTTGTCAAAGTTGATGGCATTTTGCTTGAACAGGTCCTTATGAACTTGCTCGAGAATGCCGCTCGTCACACACCGACAACCGCCTCGATAGTAATTGCCGCAGACCGGGAAAGCGACGGAAGCATTAAACTTGAGGTTAGCGACGATGGCCCGGGAATTGAGCCCGGGCTAGAGGAGAAAGTCTTCGATAAGTTCTACAGACCACGGGAATCTGGCGTCGGATCTGGCCTCGGCCTCGCAATTTGCCGGGCAGTCGCTCAATCCCACGGCGGGAGCATTACAGCTTCGAATCGGCCCTCCGGTGGAGCGCGCTTCATCATGAAACTCCCCCCGCCGGTGGCCCCTCCGGATGTGCCGCATGACTGAGCGAATTAGAATTCTGGTCATCGACGATGAAGCGGCCATCAGACGCTTCCTGCGATCCAGTCTTCCCGAGAACGAATACTTCCTGCTCGAAGCAGAAACCGGCGAAGCGGGCCTTCGACTGACCGCTACTGAGAACCCAGACATCGTTCTGCTAGACCTCGGGCTTCCGGATTTAGATGGCATCGAGGTCGCTCGTCGCTTACGCGAATGGACCGAGGTCCCCATCATCGTCCTTTCCGCTAGGGGCCGGGAAACCGACAAGGTTCAAGCCTTAGACGCAGGCGCCGATGATTATTTGACCAAGCCATTCGGGGTCAAGGAGTTGCTTGCGAGAATTCGTGTGGCTCTGCGCCACTCCCAGCGAGGCAAGGAGCCGGCGAATCCTGTTGTTGAAGCAGACGGCCTTCGAATTGACCTTGCCGCAAGGCAAGTCTTTCTTGACACCGTTGAAATCCGCCTAACACCCAACGAGTACAAGCTTCTCGCGGCCCTTGCGCGTAGCCCCGGAATGGTACTGACGCACAAGCAGCTGCTGACCGAAGTGTGGGGACCAGCTTATTCCGAAGAAGCCCACTATCTGCGCGTCTACATGGGACAGTTAAGGCACAAAATCGAACGGGATCCGGCCAAGCCACGGTTCCTACGGACCGAGCCCGGAGTCGGGTATCGCCTAATTGTCGAGGATTGAAGCCCTTGGGTCCATAGGTGAAACGTGACGTGTTGACGGGCGAGTGGCAACTCCAAACCTTCCTGGTTGTGGTCACCCGTCACCTTGATAGAATCCTTACGGTTTGGAGCCTGATCTTGACTCGCGGATGCCGCACCCAGAACCCATCCTCTAAGGCATGAGATTACGATCTGCTGCCTATGCTCTCATCCTCGCGCCCGTGCCCTGCTCGGCTCAAGTCAGCACGGGAGGCTACTTGGATATCAATTTTCAAACCGCTTTCCATCAGGCTCCCCCGGGGCAAGATTTGGTAGCCAAATCTTACGATATGAAGCACGAAAGCCTAAGCCTCACAAACATCGATTTCGATGCCTCGCTTGCCGCCGTTCCCGGTAAGAGACCCGGCTTCAGTCTAAACCTGCTCTATGGAAATGGAACGAACTATCAGTTCGCGACAGAACCAGGAGGCGCGGGCAAGTTCCGTAATTTCGGCCAAGCCTACATCACCGGAATCACGAAGGGCAAGAATGCGGTTACCGTCGACTTCGGCGAATTCTATACCTTTATAGGCTACGAGGGGATTGATGCGCGGAACCAGGACAATTACGGCAGAGGGTTGCTGTATACGCTGATGCAGCCCGACTATCACTTCGGATTCCGCGTCAGCGCCGCCGTCAACGTAAAAACAACTGCGACCGCCTATGTGGTCAACGGCTGGAACGAAATCGAGGATGCCAATAGCCGAAAGTCCTTTGGCGGCACCGTTTCGACAAGCTTCAATCCAAAACTCACGATTACGCTTTCGGGTTACACGGGCGCTGAAGGTTCACAAAATCCCAACGACGCCGGCAGTTTCGGAGGCTTGGGACTAGCTGCTCCTGGGCTTGTGAAGGTCGACATGCTTGACTTAATCGCGACTTATCAGGCTAAGCCCGACCTTAAGTTCGCCATCAACGGAGACTATGCCTCAGTCAAAG
>JBBQMJ010000045.1:0-12722 GCA_038328815.1 Fimbriimonadales bacterium
CGTATCAAGACTTCGGTGGTTCTTAGCCTCTGCTTTAGGGTTTGGTGGCTCTAGCCTCAGGCTTTGACACTCGGGCAGGTGCGTCATTGAGGTGAGCGAAGCCTGAGGCATCCAAAAGATCATCTAAAGGCGCCTAAAAAAGGCTTCGGGTGGCAGAGCCGCGATACGTACACGTACCGTCCTTCCTTAGGCAAATGGTTAGTTGCAAAGACCCGCTGGGAGCAATATCGTATCGGATTAGACCTGCCCGGCGATCTTCTCAATAAGCCATCCGACTGTCGATTCCTATTTCCCGGCGCACATTCAGCAACGGACTAGAATTCTACGATTCTGCTTCCCTCGCCTGGAGAGGCGTTGGCTGGCGGCGAAGCCGACGGGGGCGGTCGACTCCGATATGCCACATGGCGTCTATCAGCTTCCGAATTGAGTCGCAACACGGCGGCGGCTGTTGACACCTTAAATAGCTTGGTCAAGGATCGGATAGAGACAAAGCTCAAATAGGGTGGCTAGCCTATACTGTTTGGCTACCGCGACAGGGCACGGGAACCGCCCCCGTCTCGCCGGAGCGAGCCACCCCCTCCTCCCGCACGGAACGGCAAGAGTGGGAAGCAATTATTCAAGGCGCCCGGATTTCCGTCCCACGTCTGGAGAGGCGGGGATGGCGGCGAAGCCGACGTGGCGGTCGACTCCGATATGATTTATCTCTTCCTAACTATCCTTTGGGAAGTATCATAGTCCTGTACGGAACAATGACCCAACAGCGCGAAACAGGGCTTGTACGATGCGCAAGGCGTTAAGTCCCGCTGAACTATTACTTTGGAGTCGAGTAAAGAATAAAGCCATCGGGGTTCACGTGCGACGGCAGTATCCAGTCGGCCCATATTTCTTGGATTTCTACGTCCCTGCGGCCAAGCTTTGCATCGAAGTTGATGGCGCCGAACACGAATGGCGTGCTGAGAGAGATGAAACGCGGGATCGATTCCTGGCTGAGCAGGGCATCGCCACGTGGCGTCTATCAGCTTCCGAATTGAGTCGCAACACCTCGGCTGCTGTTGACACCATATATAGCTTGGCGAAGGATCGGATAGAGACAGAGCTCAAACAGGTTGGCTAGCCTATACTGTTTGGCTACCGCGACAGGGCACGGGAACCGCCCCCGTCTCGCCGGAGCGAGCCACCCCCTCCTCCCGCACGGAACGGCAAGAGTGGGAAGCAATTGTTCAAGGCGCCCGGATTTCCGTCCCACGCCAGGAGGCAGGGGTGGCTGCGCCCCCCGAAGCTCCGGCGAAGGAGGGAAGCAGACGGGGGCGGTCGACGAAATCAAAACCGTCCGTTCCAAATCAATATGAAGAAGAGCCCGTCCCCTAGCCGGCAGTGTCACTGGGACTCAACGCCGTTTCAGCACCGCGACGTGATAACGCCGTCAACATGAAAACCTGCAATCCGATCCCGGCTAACAGCATCCCGGGCGAGCCCCAAGCGGCCGACCAGGCATAAACGTCTCTAAGCCGAAGCAAAGGCAAATCCGCGCCTCCGCCGAGCTGCAGCACGGCAAAAAGCAATCCCATGTAAACCACAGGCAGCGTCAAATTCAAAGGCGACGATAACTTGCAGGCGCCAACCAACCCAGGCACGCAGGTCGCAATGATAATAAATACGATCGCCGCCAAGGCAGGCGCCGAAAGCGTTCCAACGACGGAAATCACGGTGATCGAGGACACGCGCCAAAGGCGCACTAGGCCCACGGCCATGCAGACCATATAAAGCAACCCCGCGCATTCAATTGAAAAGCCGAGCCGCTTCATCATAACGCCACCCAAGAAGAGCTATTCGGGAATGTCTTCCGGGCGGACCAGGGAGGCGTTGCGATTCTCTTCCAGGATTTGTTCGTATATCTCTTTTCGGTGGACTGCGACATCTTTGGGAGCTCGAATGCCAAGGCGAACTTGCTCGCCCCGAACTTCCAACACGACCACTTCTATCCCATCACCTATAACAATGCTCTGATGGACCTTTCTAGTGAGTACCAGCATCCTCTATCCGCCCTCCGTAGCCGGTGGCGAGTTGCGAATCACAGGCGGCCATGCTGTCAAGCCGCCGTTTTCTGACTCACCCGGTTCGCCTCTTGGAACACCCGGTGCTTCATAGTATACGCCGCGTCCTCAATAACTACCTGCGCTGCAACGTTTGTTACTGCATTAATGATGATGGGAGCGGCTAAATTTAGGGTCATTGCTTCGGGCTTTCCGGGCGGAATCGCGACCGTGGCAAATACCATTCGGGGCGTCTCCTGCTCCAGTCCAAGCTCATCAGCGGTAGTCGTAGGCATGTCAGGGGCGTAGTCCTCAACGTAAACGCTCGGATCGACGACCAAGAACGCGAGAGAAGGCTCTTCAATGCTCTGCAGCCAGCGGAATGGGCTCTCCGGTTTGCTGTTGACAAGTACGAACTCGTGACAGTCGGTGAATCCGATAATGCCGTCGGAGAACGTGAGTACGTCTTCCTTTTCGAATTCGATAGTTGAGAATCGGGTTTGAGTTAGTTTCATATGCTTAGATCTTTAGGTAGTCCATGAGACTCAGGTGCAAACCTGAATTTGCGACGCTAAGCGCCGCCTGATAGGCCGTGAGGGCCGATTGATATTTCGTAATCGCAACCGATGCATCTGCATCAGCCAAATTCGAAATCTGCGTAGTTAAATCATCTGTGCGCCGGCCGTTTTGCGACGTGAGGTCTGATACCGACTGCAGCCTGGTTCCAACGTCACCGCGAAGCTCCTGAACCGCCTGAGCAGAGTTGCTCATATCAGCAACGCTCACCGAGGAAAGCGCCGTGAGGTTCCCGCTAAGCAGGTTGTTCTTCAGCGTTTCAAGTTGGCCGTAAGCCGTCGTGAACTCGTTCGAGGCGTCAGTCGTGGATTTAAGCTGGTCGTTCGGACCGACTTCAACTTGAATCTGGTTGGTATCGCCATTAAACGTGAGCACGCCGCCTGCCGCGGTGTAGGGTACGACATTGTTCTTCTGGCCAGCAAAGATGTATTGCCCGCCAGAGCCCTGAGTATTCGCGAGTTGGACTAGTCGCGATTGGATCGCCGTCACTTGGGCAACGAGGCCCTGCATGGCGCTAGGATCGGTCGCCGCGTTGGCGCCGCTAAGGGCAATGGTGTAAGCCGAATTGAGCAACGTACCAGCCTCGCCTAGAGCGCTATCCGATTCGCCAAGGGTGCCTTTTGCCGTTTGGAGGTTGGTTGCGTACTGGGCAAGCCCCGCCTGAAGCGACTGCATCTTGATGACCGCAGTCGTGCCATACGGATCGTCGCTGGGTTTGTTGATTCGCTTACCTGTCAGCAGTTGCTGCTGCGTATCGGTCACTCGCTGGTTGGCGAGATCGATCGCATGCGTGTAGGAATCGTACTGGTATGTGGTGCTAATTCTCATGCGTTACTACCTGGTTCAATTACCGAATAAGTCCTATTAAATCTTGGGTCGTTTGATCAAAAACACTTAGGGCCCGAGCTGCCGCTTGGTAGCTTCGCTGGAACTTAAGCATGTTCGCCATTTCATCATCCAAGGACACACCGCTAATGCTGGATATCTGGTTCTGAATCTGCGTATCGACGGCGGTCTGCGTATTGGCCGCAGTCTGTGCGTTCGAGGAGTCGATACCAACCTGCCCCACCACACTGGTGTAGTAGTCAGCGAGGGACTGGTTGCCCAACGCGGCAATAGGCGTATTTCGAAGCTGCGATAGGCTAGTTGCCAGGTTGCCATCTCCAGGATTGCCTGAAATGCCAGCGGCAATTGCCTGGGCGTTAGCCTTGATCACAGGATCAAGATCGAAGTCGGTGGCGCCCGTTTGGGGCGCTGGAGGCGTCGAATCATTGAAGAAGTTCACGCCCGTATTGCCAAGCGGGTTCGTTCCCGTCTGGTGCATGGAGTTGACTTGCGTACGAAGGTTATTGGCGAGGTTGTCGAGCTCCGTTTCGTAGCCCTTGGTTGCCGTGATCGACTGGAACAATCCGCCAAGCTGTCCGCCGTGGACGTCGTAAGTTCCGTTGGCGTCCGTAACGGTCGAGTTCGCCGCATTGTAATTGGCCGGATAGGGTTTTGGGCCGCTTCCATCGACGATGGTCAACTGGTTCGAATAGACAGCCACGCTGCCGTCCGACATCGTGTAAGTGTGTATGTCGACCAACTTGCCAAGGTCTTGGATCGCAGCGTCGCGCTGATCCATCAGATCGTTGGGTTGCTCACCTGCGGCTAGCTTGCCGCGGATGGCGTTATTGAGGTCAGAGATCTTCTTAGCATCCTGATTGATGGTTTGGATAGTGCCCTGGACGTTGCTATCCTGCTGCGCACCAAGCGTAGTTAGCTGTGAGTAAGCCGACCGGATCTTGTAGGCGAGAGTCGAACCTGCCTGCTGTACCTGCGTTTGCAAGGCTGCATCATTCGGGTTTGCGGCGAGCGCAGACCAAGAATTGAAAAAGCCATCCATCGCGCTGGAGATTCCCGCGCCTGTGGTCTCATTCAGCACCTGTTCGACTTGCCCCAAGTTGTCCGCGTAAGTTCCCGTTCGACCAACTTCGGCCGTTGCCGACATCTTACGGGCAGTCAAGAACGCATCCTGAATGCGGTTGACTGACGTAATTCCGACGCCCTGTCCCAACGACTGGATACTGTGGAGTCCATAGAACTCAGTCGGTGTAACCGGCGCAAAGCTGACGGTCTCTCTGGTGTAGCCGGGTGTGTTGACGTTGGCAATGTTGTTGCCCGTCACATCCAGCGCCCTTTGGAAGGACCTTAAGGCGCTGGCCGCAATATCGATGCCTTGAAATGGACTTGGCATTGGGGTCTCCGGGCTATGCAGCCTCGTTGATTAGGATCGAGTTACCCTGAGCTCTTGAATAGGGCCCTTCAGCATCCACAACAGCCTTGGCGATAAGCGTCAGCGTGCCATTGATGTAGGTCATCTCATTCTCGATAAGGGACCTGTTCTTGGCGACGACGCCCTGCACGTTACGTGCGGCGACCGTCACTCGATTTGCGAGTCCTTGAAGTTGCTGCGCTTCGGCTTTGTCAAGCACGCGCACCAAGCCTCGAAGAGTTGGTTCTGTCTCCAGCTCTTCGGCCAGCGTTCGGGCACACGCCGCAGCATCTTCGTCAATCGCCTTCATTCGCTGCATCATCGCATCGAGTTCGGGCTGAATTCGCTCCACTCGGGCGACGTCGCGAAGGGTGAGGGCAGCAGTCTGCTCGTAAAGCGATCTCAAGAGTCGCTCCGAAGTGCTTAGCCAATCCCACCACAAGGTTTGTAGTTCTCGTGTTTTCATAATTGCTCCTTTGAGGCAATCGCCTCGTTCTCTGATATCTCCGTATTTGTATGCGCTGCGGCCGGGCCGCTCGCTTGTTGGGCCGCGATTGCGCCCAGCTTGACGTTGGCAACCGCTTGCCTCATGAAGTCCTTAGAAAACTGTTGGTAGATCACCTTGCCAATGCCAAAGCTGCTTGACTTGCTGGCCGAATCCGCCATTTGCTGGTCCATCATGTCCTGGAACATGTCGCCGCCATAGCTCTGGCCAAGGTTGACCTTCTTCACGCTCTTGCGCATCTCCGCCAGTAGATCTTTCAGAAACACCGCTTCGATGTTGCTGGCAACCTTCTTAAGCTTTGCGAGCCTGGGCGCCGCCTGCTGGGCGACCTGGACGCCGATGCCGATGTCACTTAGGTTCATTGAATCTCAATCCTTGCCTTGAGGGCGCCCTGCTGTCGCAGAGCCTGAAGAATCGCGATGATATCGGTGGGCTTGAGCTCCAAAGTCTGGAGAAGCTTGGCGAGATCAGAAACTGTAGTATTCGGCGCGACAAGAGCGATCTTGCTCGTCTCCTGCCCTGCCGTCACATCCGTCTTTGTCGCGGTCTGAGTCGTTCCACTTGAGAACGGCGCGGGCTGACTGATGAGCGGTGTCTCTTCAATCTTGACGTTTAGGCTGCCGTGGGCGATGGCGGCCGGTCCGATTCGGACGTTGCCTCCAATCACGATAGTGCCAGTTCGCTCGTTGATGACGACTTTCGCTTCCACATCGGCGTAAACTTCGACGTGCTCAATCTTGCTCATCGCTTCAATGGCGCTCATCCCTGCTGGGAGAGTTAGCGCGATGGTTGCTCCGTCGATTGCCACCGGAGTCATAGTTGGAAACTGATCGGCAAGTCGAGTCGCCACGCGTTCTGCCGTGGTGATGTCTTCTTGATCCAGCTCAAGGTACATGGCGTTGCCGCTGAAAACAAGCTGGGTTGGAACTGAAGTTTCCACGATGCCACCATCCGGAACTCGGCCGACGTTCACATGATTTCGCTGAACCGACGCGCCGCCTTGGCTGGCGTTGAATCCGCCGATGCTGATGGCGCCCGCGGCGACCACATATGCCTTGTCGTGCGAGCCGGCCGGATAAAGAGGTGTCTGTAGCAGCGAGCCACCCTGAAGGCTCTTCGCGTCGCCGATCGAAGAGACACGGACGTCTACTTGCGTGCCGGGCTTGGCAAACGGCGGAAGATCGCACGTGACGGTGACGAGAGCGACGTTCTTGGAATCGATGGTCTTAGGATCAACCTGCGTCCCCCACTCGGCAAACATGTTCGCAATAAGCGTCTGGGTCATCGGCGTCTTCTTCGTGTCGCCGGTCCCTTCCAGGCCAATGACCAGTCCAAAACCCGTCAGCTGGTTGCTGCGTACGCCACGGAAATGGGCGATGTCTTTAACCCGAACCTCAACGCCTTGCGCTTCGCCTTGGGAGATCAACTTGCGGGTTGCGTCCATCGGGCTGATGAAGACCGTCGGCTTGGCAGCCTTGGGGTCCTGCTTCGCCTGGCCAAAACCAAGACCTGCAGCGCATAAAGCCAGAATCAGTAGAGAAAACTTATTCATATCTTCCTTAGAAAAGCCACGACAGCAGTCGGGTTAGAATTCCTTGGCGTTGTCGGTCGGCAATCTGTCCCTTGCCGTCTGAAGAAATCTGAGCGTCGGCGATCTTCTCGCTGAGAACGGTGTTGTCGGGCTTCACATCATCGAGCCGAACCACGCCAGTGAGAGTCACCAACTGGGTCTCTTTGTTAACCTTGACAAACCGCGTTCCCTTGATTACAAGGTTGCCGTTTGGCATAACCTTCTGGACCACCACAGTCATCTTCGCGATGAGCGAACCGGCCTGGGTCGTTGTTCCGTTGCCTGAAGTCGTTGAAGTTGCTCCAATGCCAAGCGCCTTGAATAACCCGCCTAGGATTGGGATATTGGGCTGGCTGATACTCGTGCTGTCGCTCTTGGCGGTTGATGTAGTGGCAGCCCAACTCGCAGCCGTGTTCTCGTTGATGACAACAGTGAGAATATCGCCGGTTCGGTGCGCTGTGCGGTCGACGAGAGGGTTCTTGTAGCTTGAGGGCCACAGGGAGCCAGGGTTCTCTTCCGAGGTCTGCGCTAAAGCGGCGCCTGCCAGGAACAGCAAGCTCATGATTGTAAGAAGTTTCTTCACATCTTCACCTCGACCCTGTCGGGTCCAGTTACAGTCGCGGTAAGAACAGCGCCTGTGTCGGCAACGACGGTCACCGTTTGGCCAGGCATACCGGCGTTGCGGGTTTTGCCATTGATTTCAATCACTGCCCCACCCGATCGAAGAAAGATCTTGACCTGTTGGCCGGCAGCAATGCCCTGCGCAGCGTCGGGCTTGAGCGTTACGTTGCGTGAGTTAATTCGTTTGCCGTCAATCGACACGGCAATCGTGACGACGGTAGCATTTCGGTTGACGACGCAGCTCTCGGCGCTAAGACTGACGGTGCCAATAGGGGCCATGAAGTCCAGGGACTGCAAATCAGACTTGTAAGAAGTGCCGGGGGTCCTCTCGACGGCTGCCGCAATAGCCGCCTGCAGAATCTGATCACCGGGGATTGTTTGGCTCTTTCGTTGGAGCCTTGCGCCGTTTGGCATATTGAGGGTGATCGAATCGGGCTTGTAGCCTGCTTGGAGTAAGCGTGACTCTATTGAAGGCCGGTCGAGGCCCCTGGTGACGCCAAATGCCGGCGAGTCACCAATTTCCAAAGCGCTTAGCTTTTCGCAAACCTTAGGCTCTCCGGCAAGCGTCGCAATCTCCCCTAAGAGAATCTTGTCGCCTGCTACCTGAGACACCGCATTCACATCAATTTGAGCCTTACCCGCGATGGCAGCAGCCTTGACAGGCGCATGATACGGGGCAACAGTCTTGTGCGTAGGCGTTGAATCCACTACCGGACTGACCACAGCATTGATTGCCTTTGGCTTGGCGTCTTCTTTCGTTCGGAAGACTCCAGCGATGTCATCGCCGGCTTCGCAAAGCTTGGGTCGGTCAGCAGCGATCAGGAAAGGACCATCGGGTACGAGGCCATCTTCCAACGGGAATATGGCAAGCACTAGCTTGCCCAAGGTCACATTCGACCCATGCGTAGCGCCCGTTACATTTCCTTCTAGGTCAACGGAGAGCATCTCCATCGTCGCCGGGACGCGAATCTCGGGAAGCAAGCTCACGCCAGCCTCGCCAAGAACGCCGTCCGCAACAGTGAGATGCGCCTGCTTGGCGTAAACGGCTCTGCCATCTCTGGCAAACCGCATCAGGCCCCTTCCGTCGACGTGAACGTCGATGGAAAGATTGCCTGTCGCCAAAACCGTACCTAGAAGTAATCCAATCATTAGCGCTTAATTCCGTTGATTGTCTGGAGCATTTCGTCGGCGGTTTGAATTGCCTTCGAGTTGATTTCGTAAGAGCGTTGAGCTGTGATCATGCGGACCATTTCCTCAACGACTTGCACGTTGGAACCTTCGAGGAAACCGGACTGGACACTTCCGCTTCCCGCGTCGCCTGGGTTGCCCACCTTGGGGTCTCCGCTTGCGCCGCCAGACTGATAAAGGTTCTGGCCGATACGCGTCAAGCCGCCCGGGTTGGTGAAAGTCGCTGTGGTGATTTGACCGAGGCTTGTTGGCTCGTTCTGGCCAGCAAGGACCGCTGAGACGGCGCCACCGGCTGAGATGGAAACCGAACTCGCGCCGGTTGGAATCGTTATCTCCGGGATCAGATGGTAGCCATCGCTGGTAACTACTAGACCATTGGCGTCCTGTTTGAAGGAACCGTCTCGAGTGTAGGCGGTCGTTCCGTCGGGCATCTGCACCTGAAAGAAGCCATTGCCTTGGATAGCCATATCGAGTGGGCTACCGGTGTTTGAAAGAGGGCCTTGTGCGTTGTTGATGGAGTTCGCGGAGAATCGCGATCCCAAACCAACTTGCATCGCAAGAGGGGCTGAGGTGGATGAGCCACTAGCGGCGCCTGATGAGCGGAAGGTCTGATAGACCATATCCTGGAACTCAGCACGCTGGGATTTGTAGCCCGTGGTGTTGACGTTGGCCAGGTTATTTGAAATCGTATCTAGATTCAATTGTTGGGCCACCATTCCTGTGGCCGCTGTTGTTAATGATCGTATCATTGGCTGTGATTGCTCCTCGCTTTCACGTCGCCTTCCTTAGTCCGCTTCCGACGCCCTGTCCGTGGCGTCGCTTTTGCCCCCAGCTCTTTCGAGCAATGGTCCAGCAGTTTTTAGCGGGTCGAAAGACTTTGAATGAGTCGTTGCGTAAGGTCATCCTGTTGCTGGATGGTCTTCTGCGATAGGTCGAAAGATCGCCCGACTTGGATCATTTGGATCATCGAGTCGATCGGGTTAACGTTAGAGCCCTCGAGGGCTTCTGGCTTCATGGTCGCTCCCGCCAAGGGAGCGCCGTTGGGCGAACTGTAGAGATTGCCGCCTTCCTTTAGGAAGGAGCCGTTGTAAATGCCGACGGTGCCAACTGTGCTTCCGGCGACTGAGATATCGCCAGTTTCGTTGATGCTCACCTGCCCTTCAGGAATTGTTATTGGCTGCTGTCGCGAGTCCAATACAGGGAAGCCATCGGTGGTCACGAGCTGGCGCTGGTTGTCCAGCACAAAGGATCCATCTCTCGTGTACCGAACGCCCTGCGGCGTCTGGACTGCAAACATGCCCTGCGGCTCGTTGATCATCATATCGAGCGGCCGACCCGTGATTTGGGTTGGGCCGACATCGAAAATCGTGAATTCCTTGCCTTCGGTGGTGCCTGTTCCTAGAGTTCCAAGCACCTGCCCATTTCCACCTGAGCGCATCTCCTGTTCGAGAGCGTCAGTGAACGTGATGCCGTCACGCTTAAAGCCCGTTGTGGACACGTTAGCGAGGTTATTCGCCATGACGTCCATTAGCTTTTGGGTGGCAAGCATGCCGGAAACAGTGCTGTAAATTCCGCGGTTCATCTCACTATTGAGATTCGGCACGTAGCTTTACCGGGTTTAGAGCAGGAACCTCGCAATCGACTTTAGGTTTTGTGTTTTAGGTTCGAAATCGTCATTATTTTCTCTGTATCGCGCATCCCGCATTCAACCAACGCCTACTGAACCTCTTTTGTAAGGACGACCTTCCCCGTGTCTCCCTTGTAGGTGCCCTGGGTACTGTCGGACGTGGCAGTTTTTCCGTCTTCGGCAACATCAAACACAGCAGGCTTGTTATCCTGCTTTTCAACTGCCTTGCCGCGCTCCATTGTGAGGTTCAGAGTGACCTTCTTATCCTCAAGGGACCAAGTTCCATTCGAATCATCGGTGGCAGCCCAGGTTTTGTCATCCTTCAAGTCAATAGTCACGTTCTCCGAAGTATCGAGTTTTCCTGAAGATTCGTAGACCGCTCCATGCCAGCGGCCAACCATAGCCTTCACCGGATCGGGATGAAGCAGGCCCATAAACGCGGCTCCAAGGCACACTACGATGAAGATTCCCCCCAGAAGCACGGCAGTCAGAACTACGGCTGTTCTCTTCGGGCCTGGCTTCTTTATGTCCGTTTCATCTTTTGAATGGTCCGTTATAGGTGGGATTAGAATGGGCTCGCGCTTAACGACCGGCGGTATCAGCACAGCCGGCGGCACCATTGGTTCTTCCTCCTTGACAGACTCCAGGAACTCTTCTGCAGGTTCGACTGCCGCTGGTTCCGGCTCAACAGCCGTTACTTCCGGTGCTAGCCGTGGTCTTAGTTCCAGAAGGGCTTCAACTGTTGTTGCGAGTCGGTCCAAATGCTGTTCGAACGGCGGCGTAATGGCATCCAGCCAATGCCGGTTCATGATGAAAAGCTCAAGATCTTCCGCGGGAGTGACGTCTTCGGTGCGGATGGGGAGAATGGGAATCCCCTTCCCAACAGCCCGTTCGATCTCATTGAGCACCTGGTCTGAAGTATTCGACTTCGCCGTGAGAATAAGGATCACGACACGCGACTTGTTGATCGCATCGATAATGGATGATCCCCAGCGCTTACCAGGCAAGATATCTCGCGGCGCAATCCAGCACCGAATCTTAGCCTCTTCCAACTTCGCGCAAACGGCATCCGCAACCGTCTTATCAGTGTGTGAGTAGCTGATGAAGACGTCGTGTGCCATGGCGCGATTTAGTTGCAGCCTGGGCCGCTGGACGTAAGTATAAACCGTTCTCCGTTGGCGAAGCCTGACAATGCGAATTACCAGAGTGTTAGCCCAGGAGAATGAGTCCCCGTGCGCCTTCAAGCTACGGTCTTGTCGACCGAGCCGAAACGCGTCGCCGTCCTACGATTCCGATTCTCTAAGGGATGATCTCGATCTGAGTAACCGGATGAATCTCCCATATCGTTGTCGCGTGCATCGGCTTGCCGCCAACCGGCTTACCGCGGTGGCCCCCGGGATCGGTCGATCCGCTGTGCGACAAATCATAGAAAAGCTGACCCGTCACCCTCACGTGCAACGGTTTCTTGACGGTCTCAGTTGGCGGTCCGCCAGCAAAGCAATTGTCTCGAAGGAGCTTTCTCGCCGCTGCAAATTGAGCTGCCAAGTTTGGATTTGCCGCAGCTAGGGGGTGCGGAATCTCCACGATAAGACATGGCGTAAGCCCTGATGGATCATTTGTGGGGCTGGCATTCATCTGGACGTGATAGTCAGAATCATCGGATCCCTCAAACGCGACGAGGTGGATGTAGCCTTCGGTCTGGACGATTTGGCCCTCGCTTAGCCCAGTCTTGGCAGGTAAGGGGATGAATTTGTCGACAAAGGTCTTAACGCTGCCTGGTGCAACCGGTTTAAAGTTAGCGAATTCGGTAATGTCCTCCACGACCGGAGTCGACAGTAGCGGGTCACTCGTAATCGAGGTCTTTATTGGCCAGCGTTCGTGATTCTTGATTGTGTACGCGCCGTCGGGTGAAGGTCCCGTTTGGACAATCGCCGAATTCTGCTGAGCGAGAGCGGGAGGCGGAGTGGATGCAGCGGAACTGAAGACCCCTCCAATTGCCACGGCAGCGCCAACCGTGCCCAGCGCATACTTCTTGACGCCCTGAACCGAGCGGACAGCTTTGAACCTTTTATGTGCCGCCTTTCTCAGCTGGTCAACGTTACTCGGCAGACTTGAGTTCTTTTCGCCCGGGCTGTTCTGATCTGCAACATCGCTCATTAATTTCCTCCAGACTTGGGATTTGAAGACGCATCGGATGAGGCCACCCGGGTGGTTACAACTGTCGTAGGATTAGTGCCCCCCGGAGGTGGCGCGCTCCCAGAAGCACCGGCTCCGCTCGAGTTGCCCGGCCCTCCAGGAGCGCTGCCGCCCGTCGGCCCGTCCGCAGCCTTGCCGCCTGCTCGAATATT
>JBBQMJ010000046.1:0-12702 GCA_038328815.1 Fimbriimonadales bacterium
AGCTGCCAGAAGGCTTTTACAAGCCGACCCGCGCGTTCAAGCTTGATGCAACTCCAGAAAGCGATGACAAAGCCGACAACAACCAGGCTAACCCTGCGCCGATAAAGCGACAAGACCCGCAGCAGCCAATGACGACCAGCCCATCAGTCGAAGACGACGGCAGCGCCGGTGGACTCTTGCCTCCGCCCCAGCAGACTCAAACTACGCCGCTAGCCGTCAACACAGGCCCCCTGAACGTGCAAGTGGAGAGCACGGACTCTCTCGTGATGTCCATGAAACTGGCTGGTTCGCTGAACGGCGCACCTAGAACAACAAGGCCCGAGCCGAACGTTTTCGAAATCATCCTCCCGGGCGCTGATGTTCACCTTGCCGATGGTTTCAAGCTGGACGCAGACATCGTCGAGCAAGTCGCTACCCGTCGAGACGGCAACGCTTCGATCATAAGCGTCCGTACAAAGCGCCCAGTAGGCGTTGAGCTAGCGCCTTCAACTACCGAAATTGTGATCCGCCTCATGAAACCCAACGTGGGCAACGGCAAGCTGGCCGGTAAAACCATCGTTATAGATCCGGGCCACGGCGGCTATGACAACGGTGCCAAGGCGCCCGACGGATCCGTCTTCGAAAAGAATCTCAACCTCATGTTCGGTAAAGCAGTCTCGCAGAGACTGGCTGAAGAAGGCGCTACCGTCATTCTCACGCGAAAGACCGACGTATTCATTCCCCTTGCCGACCGAAGTGAAGTCGCCAACCGCAACGGCGCTGACTTCTTCATCTCCATCCATGTCAACTCAAATTCGTTGTCCAATAGCACTTCGGGTGGCATCACCTTCTATCATCTTAACGATCAGGTGGAACAACTTCTTGCCCAAACCATTCAGCATGAAATTGGAGGCCTCACTTCGATGCCAAGCATTGGCGCCTGGAGCGATGGCCGCATCTACCACACGGGCTTCGCAGTATTAAGGCATTCAAAGGTGCCCGCGATTCTAATCGAAACAGGATTTATCAACAACAGCGTGGATCGTGCAAAACTGCAGACAGAGGAGTATCGGGACTCCCTAGCGGCCGCAATCGTTAAGGGCCTAAAGGTGTTCATCGGCGATGTCAAGTAAGCGAACTAAGAGTAACCGAGGAATTGTGATTCTGTTCCTTGTTGGATCCTGCGGCGTTGCCGCCCTTGGGCTTTACGTCAAGGCAGGACATGATCGGGTGCCGACAGAGGACCGAAAACCTGAACCCGTCGTTGCGCGATCTGAAACGCCAAAGCCGGTCGAGGCTAAGAAAGACTCCACCGCCGAGGCCACCGTGCTCGTGCCAACAATGACGGGTACGGAGTTGAGCTTCAAGACGGTTTCTCGACCGCTGCCACAGGGCGAAACCCCAATGGTCTTTGCCGTGAACGAATACCTGCATCAAATTCCCGCCGTGCCAAAAGACGCCCGGTTACTAAGCGTGGAAGTCATCAACCACGTCGCCATCATGCAGTTCAATCCGGTTTTCGGCCAGAACACTTACGGCAGCGAGGACGAGAAAGCCGTGCTTGATGGCCTTGCCGCAACCATGGGCCTGTTTCCCGATGTGAACCAGATCAAGCTTCAGGTTGACGGAAAGGATATCGATTCGCTGGGCCATGTCGAGCTAGCCGATCCACTGCCCGTCATCAAGCTCTCTAAGTCTTCGAGCGCCAAGCCAGACGGAGCGAAACAACAACCACCGCAAAACTGAACAGGGTCCAAGCAAAAGCCCATACCAATGCGGGTATTCCGGTCGTTTGCGCCATGATCAGGGCGTCGCTATGTACTTCCGTGTGTTGCGTGATCTCCAAAAGGTTGAAGACCGACTGAACTGACGTAAGGCACTGTTCAACTCCAAGGAATTGAACGACAAAGAGCAACCATGGCCCCTGCAACTCTTTAGCGCCTATGAACAAAGCTCCAACCCAAAACAAGCCCGACATGATCCCAACCACGTCGCCCCGAACCCACGCGACCATTGAAACGGCCAACATCCCGCACAATGTGTAAAGCACGAACTTTGCGCGCTCGGGAGTGCGCCCGAAGTAGATCATCAGCGCGCCTATGATCGAGGCGCCCAAGTACCCGGCAGAGGCCTCCAGCAGGATGCTACCGCCCGCAACCGGTGTCACTCCGCTGCCATCGCTTCTGACGATGATGTTCTGAATGTCGCCGCCCGTAGCGGCCGCCATAATCGCATGGCTCATCTCGTGGAGATGTGTGTTGAGATACTGCAGTGGCAGCATAACGATCCTGAGCAGCGGCACGAACCACGCCGCCGCGGCCGCTAATGCAGCTAGCATCAGGGAGGATTGGTGCGGCTTATATGGTTTCGTTGGCATCAGGTCCGGCTTCACTAACTGTCCTTACGGTTGATCGTTCCAAAACGATTGCTTAGCAGGCCATTAGCATCAGCACTCGAATCGTATGCCCCTTTGCAAGGCGATGCACCCGCCGTAATCAGGGCTCGAAAAGAGCCTGGTCCATAATCATTAAGTGCAGGATCAGCTAGAACGTGACCCTCTCTACCGGCTGGCAAGTGCTTGCCGCGAATTCAGATGCCGCTTCATCGGGCCGAGATTCTTAGCATACGAACGTGCATGCCTAGAGTGCTTCGGCCAATCACTCGAAGGAGAAGCGTCCGAGAGCTTCATTTCCCAGCTGTCATCCGTAGGGTATGTGAACAGGCGATTCGGCATAAGAATGCCCGTTTTTTACCTTAAGAAGGCTTGCCAAGCCCGCTTTCCCGTCAGACGATGCACTACCGCCGCAACAATAAATATAAGGGCCGATGGTCAGTCAGTCGCTTGCAAAATTATATTAACTGCGGACAACTCGAATGCCTTCGATTTAACAAGGACCCGCGCTTCCTTAACGGCAAGGAGTTCACGGTCGAAGTCGGTTCTCTCCAGCCACAGCGTCTCTTAGTGCCCGATGTGATCTCACCCATTAGCCCTAAGTCCAAAAACCCAGTCATTGCCTGCCTGCGAAGTGAATTAGGCATCAAGACGGTCGAAAAGTCCCTCGAAAGTGGTGAAATTGAAGGGTTCATACAGACCCTCCCAGGGCCTGTACCAAGCGACTACTCAGCGCCGCTGAAGGAGACGAACGGATTTGTCGCTAACGGGTGGGAGTTCCTGGGGACTAAAGCGGCTGACTGGCATAACCCGGATGCGGACATCACGATCCTATTTAGAAATAGTGCAGAAACAAAAGCCGTCATTGTACGAGAGGACGAGCCTTGGGCACTTTACATGTACGACATGACCGACTATGAATTAACTCTGCTCAAGGGGTCGTTCAGCCATGTACTCCTGGGCCTTCTCTCTGGAGAGCCTGGGGGTGGTGAGTGGGCCAGAAATGGGACTGCTCCGTTACCCGATGCTAAGCAGGCGCGTCGACATCTGTCGGGCTAGTTCGGCGCAAAACGATTGAATCCCAGGCCTTTACGACTAGCGTTCCCATAAGAAACCCGCAAGCCCAACCAAGAAATACTTGCGACGGAAAATGCGCCCCGACGTATATCCGAGACAGCCCAGTAAGCAGGGCGATTAGAGCCCAAGGACTTCCCCACCACCCCAGCCGCCAGACCAAAACCGTGGCCACCGCCGCCATGTTGGCGCTGTGCG
The DNA here is from genome assembly GCA_038328815.1 of Fimbriimonadales bacterium. Lineage (GTDB taxonomy): Bacteria > Armatimonadota > Fimbriimonadia > Fimbriimonadales > Fimbriimonadaceae > JBBQMJ01. The sequence goes on from JBBQMJ010000046.1 coordinate 3,644, forward strand.
CCGACGCCGTCCCGAAGCTCGTCAGCCGGTCGACACGCATGATCACGTCCGGCCAAAGTTCAACACATGGCCGCTCAACTTTGAACACGTTCTTCAGAACGTCCGTGCTCCCATTCGCGATCGGCCACGCAATCAAAGCCTGAATAATCGCCCACCGAGTTTTGGGACCGGCGAGCATGGCGAGAACAAAAATGGCTAGAACTGCACGTACGGGACCTGTCTTGATTCCTTCGCTGAAGAACACATAGAACCATCGCCAAGAATCCGACCAACCGTTGATCCAGTGGAACACAAGCTTGTCGAAATCGTGCACGCATCATTTTGGCCGCAATTAGAATCTTGGTAGGGACGCTGTCACAAAGCCGTTGCACCGGGAGGGATGACCCCCGTGTCGTCCTTCCGGAACCGCGGCCTATCAACTATCGCCTAAATGGACCCGTTCCATCGGGTCCTCCGGTGCCACAAATGATCACCTAGCCGGGAGGGATGACCCTCACAAGCGTCCTTCCAGACACCCTCACCTCAGCGCCAGAACGCGCAGGTCCTCTCACGAGGAGTTAAGCTTTCGAGACTTAAAGGGCTGGGCAAGTGTAGTACTGAGCCCCTCGCCTGCTCCGCGGGAGAGGGCCTGTGAGCGAATGCGAACTGGGGTGAGGGTGTCTCCGGTGCCAATGCCTTATAGCCCTTCAATCCAAACCACTGAGAGCGTCCCGCAGCCCACAGCGTATGCTAAGAGGGACCAAGCTCCCATCAACCAGTCATGAGTGCCCTTGCGAGATTCCTGGCCCGAAACGTCTGGTACTGGTGTCTCTGGCTCATGCGGAGGCCCTGGATGAAGGCGCTGCAGCGCCGATCTCGCTTCCTGTTCCCTCCCGACAAGCGTGGCAAGGCTCACGACAGCTTTATAAAACAAAATGCCTTCGCAAGACGCAACGGCGTGAGAATACTGACTGGCGCATTCAACATCATGCTCGCCATTTTCATTCTGGAGTTCGCCTACTCTGTGCTCTTGAACCTATCGGTTAGCGGCTTCTTCAACCTGCCCGACAATGTGGCACGCCGCTTCCGTTAGCCCCAGTCGCCCAGGTAAAGCACCTCTTCCTCCAGCGCTACATTAAAGCGTTTAAGAACTCCAGCCTTGCCAAGCTCTGCAAGCGAACGGATCTCCGCCGCCGAGGCGTTGCCGACGTTCAGCATGAAATTCGCATGCCGCGCCCCAAACATCGCCCCTCCCATCCGAAATCCCTTCAAGCCAACCGCCTCGATAAGGAAGCCCGCCGGTACCACACCCGCTTCTTTCAACCCCTTCGGCAGGTTGTCTAGGTTAGCGGCAAGTTCGGCATCATTGACATTCTTAAAGAAGCTTCCCGCACTGGCAGGCGCTGGCTGCTTGGAAATTCGCTGCCGCTGGTACTCCCTTGCCTCGTCGTAAATCTCTTTCTCGCTGCCAGCCAACAAATGCAGCCGAGCCCTGAGCAACACGCATTGCAAGCCAGAAGTCGCTCGAAGAATTGAATCTCGATACGAAAACTTCATGAACGCTGGGCCCTCCCATCGCCGCTCACCTTCGAACACAACCTCAATCTCTTTCAAGAATTCGCTAACAGAGCTACGATATGCGCCTGCATTGCTCACCAACGCACCGCCCAGCGTCCCAGGAATCCCCACCGCGTATTCCAACCCCTTCAGCCCGGCTTGAGCAGTCTTCAGGAACAGCTCCTGAAAAGCGCAGCCCGAGTCCGCCAGCACTTCGCCCGTTTTCGCCACCGCAATTCGGGTTGCTTGATTCAATATCACGAGTCCCGGAACCCCGCGATCCGAAGGCAGAATGTTGCTTCCCGACCCAATGATTGTTGTCGTCAAGCCTTCCGCCTGCGCCGCTAACGCAGCGTCCGCGAGCTCCTGGCAAGACTTCGCAACAAGGAACATCTCCGCTGGGCCGCCCGCTTTTAGCGTCGTAAATGGTTGCAGCGAAACGCTGCGCTCGACCGGAAGCCCGCCAAGCGTTGCCCTAGACAGAGGAGCCGCCCGCCAAATACGGCTTTTTGGGCATCGTAATGCTCGGCTCAATGAGATAGGCAGGAACAAGTGCCTCGGGCTCTAAGACGGTCAAGCTGCCTAGCAGAGGCCCAAATCTTGAAGCATCCGGGAAGGTCTCGTCCCCTTCAAACCACGGCCCAAATCCAATCAGTTCTCCATCCGGACGCTCCACTTGCCTTACCGGCTCCTGCCCAGGACGTCGCACAAAATACTCACCCTTCTTACTCGGAAGCGCCACCGTTTGGCCCGTCGAAATCAGGTCGAAACTGTCCGCTCCAGCGACAGAAGCGCCCTTGGTGAAGGCCATCGTCTTCGCCAAAGTGACGCCCACGCGCACGCCAGTAAAGCTTCCTGGGCCCAGATCGGCGACAAACAAATTAACGCCCGCCAAATCAGGGGATAACTGCTCCAAGATCGTAAGGCAAGCCTCACTGGCCCTCATCGGAGCCAGCAACCGTCCAGAAGCGACCAGTTCATATCGCTCATCAAACAACGCAACACTCGTCCAAGGACTAGACGTGCTAAACGCGACAATCACGGCGTCGACTCAACACTCATGCTCGAAAAGAGCAACTCAACCGCTTTGTGCCCAGCTTCTGGCAACGTTCCATCAAGCTTATATGTCGCAAGCCAATAGAAGTCGCCAAGCATCCCAGCGGCCTCGCAACTGGTGATAGCCCCCTTGCTCGAAGTGCCAACACGCCAAATCGTGGAAACAAAAGCACCCGCCTTGTTCGCCGCCGGATTGGTTTCGTCGCGCTTAGTCACCTTCTCGAAATCGTTAAGGGCAAGACCCGAAGCCTTAAACATGGCGACCTCGGGATGGTCCGAATCTAACGTGGAATTGACGATGATGTGGATGCTTCCGGCCACTGCCGGATTGTGAAAGTCATAGCCGCCAGCCGCATCCCTTTCCGCAGTCCAACCAGGGCCGAACTGAAGCTTTACTGGCTTACCACCTGCCTGAAAATCAAGAGACTGCGAGCCCTTAACCAGCTTATCCTTGGGCTTGGACCGCTCGATAACGGTAACTTTCGGCGGGGCTTCAACCGGCTTCACCACCGTATCTTCTGGTGTGATCTTGCGATTCGGATCTTCAGGCAGCGGCAGCGCACCGTTGATTGTGTGCAAGCTCTGCAGCGAACTCCGAAGATCGAACTCGATGGCGTCGTAAGCGGCAGCAGGTGCGATCAAGCGAAACAGCATCTTTCGTGGCGTTCGGCTGTACATAAGCCCGGTCAGCATCGCCATCTGATTTCCCTTTTCCTCGTACCCGCCACGCGTCATGAGCATTGGGACGCCGAGGATCTCTTCTTGCCACTGACGCACGACATCGCGCTTCATCTGCTTAAGAAATTCCTTCTGCACGTTTTGCCACGCGTCCCCTTCGCCATTGAAAGCGACGCTGTAAATTTCCATCGACGCTGTACTTCCCGGCGTTCCGGTAGGGATCGTGACCTTAGTGACGCCCTTCTTATCGGTCTTGAACTCCCAAGATTTGGGATGCGAAAAGGCAAGGTTTAACTCAGGATTCTTATATTCGACGGTGCTCGCAGCCTGTTGTAGGCCGATCAGCAAAAAGAGAGCTGCAATTTTCATAAAATCATGGCGAGGCATCGGTGCCCGCTTCCACGATTATGGACGATCCTAAGTGGGTAGCAGGATCACGAACATAGCGCCTTTGCCCAATTCGCCTGCCTCAAAAACCTGTCCACCGTGGGCGTCCACTATTCCCTTGACAATCGAAAGGCCCAAACCCATCCCTTTCACCCTGCCGCTGAAGAACGGCTGGAAGATCAACGCCTTCGTTTGCTCGTCAATTCCCGGCCCTGAATCAAGCACCTCAATCCGAATCCACGACCCGCCTTTCTTTCGCTTATCCAGCCGGGTAGATATCCGCATGACGCCTGAGTCCATGTAGTGGATCGAGTTCTCGATGAGCTCGCTGATGGCTCGCCTCAGCTTCGCGGCATCCATCTTAATCTGGGGTAGGCCGGGTTCCAAATCAAGGTCAAGCTGTATTTCGCCACGCTTTGGGAATACTTCGTCAGCTGTCTCTTTGATGAGCTCGTTCACGTCGCCCGGTTCAAGATGCAGCTGCGTCGCCGAGACGAAATCCCTAAACTCCTGCAAGATCTCTTCGACGCGGCCAACATTCACCGCCAAGCTTTTCTGAATCTCCGCGATCTCCCGCAGGTTCGGCTCGTCCTGCTTCATCATGTGGCCAAGCTCGTTGACATCGCCCTTCAGCGCAAACACGCGGTTGCCAATCATGTGAGAGCTCTTGGCGCTCAGTTCGCCCCACGCAATCATCCGCTCAGATCGAATGATCAATTCCAGGTTGCGAAGGTTATTTAGACCAGTTGCAAGCTGCTCTGCGATCGCCTGCAAGACCCGCTGATCGTTATCCGTAAACCGTACATCAAGGTATCGATTCTCCGGCTTGCGCCTCAAGACGCGAATGGCGCCAATGGATTGCCCCCGATAGACGATGGGCACGGCAAGGAAGCTCGCAATCTCGTCGCTAGGAAATTCAGTGAACCGCCCGCGCCATCGAGGATCAGACTGCGGCTCCTGCAGCAGCACCGGCTGCCCAGTATCGCAAACCCATCCTGTACAGCCTTCTTGCCGCCCGTATCGAATCTCCCCGACCTTCTCCTTTAACTGGCTGGTGGAGCCCCTCAAAACGAACGTATCGGTAGAGCGATCGATCAAAAATAGTGAGCAGGCCTGGAATCGCAACACATCCTGCGCAACGTGAATAACCTGGTCAATCAGCGACTCTTCCGTGAGCGCGCTATCCAACGCGCTACCAATCTCTAACAGCGCTTCTTCGCGCTGCATATGCTCTTGCCGCTCCAGCACCACAGATGTCGCCGCCGCAATCGCTTCAACAATGCCCGAGGCTTCTTCGTTGTATGCGTTCAGCCGCTCCGATTCAACATTGACAACCCCGCGGATCCTTCCGAACTGATCGCGAATAGGAACTGCGATTTCGCTTGCAGTGGACTCAAACCGCACGTGGTAGCGAGGCTCGTCCTTGACGTTGCCGCTGATTACCGTTTCGCCCGTTGCCGCGACGTAGGCAATGATCCCAAAGCCGCTGCCAATCTCAAGCTTTCCGTTCTTGGCCCGTTCCTCAAACTCGTCGCCCGCGCCGTGCTTCATCTCCAAGTAGCCCAGCTCGTCGTTCATGAGAGCCAGCATCGCGTGCCCGCTGCCCGTTAGTTCAAGCGCGGCGGCAGCTATGAGGTCAAGCGCTTTCTCGGCGTTACGCTCCCGGGCAATCGATTCAACGAGTTTGCCAAGTCGCACAGCCGAAGTCATTTGTCGATTATGGCGTCTAGTGCGATTCCAGGGGCTGCGGCGCCAAATCAGTTACTAAGCCGTCGATCAGCGCAATCCCATCGTCATAGCCCTGATGGATGTCATGCAAGAAAGGCACCTTGAGCTCCTTTGAAGATATCTTTGTGGCTATCTCGTCATCTGAGTCCGTATTGAACTTGACCATTATTACGCGATATTTCTTTCGGGCTTCTTCAACCTTTGCTTTGTCGAAATAGATCATCAATCGGGCAAATGCCGCATCCGGATGCTTTGAAGCGGAATCCTTCTTAAAGGCTACGGCTTCCGCGAGAAGCCCCCTTTGCTTCTCCTTCTGATCAGGGTTGGTGTTGTATGCATCCTGCATCTTAAGGATCCGGTTGTAATTTACGTTCAAGGCCTCCTCAAGATCCGTGACGCTAGTCGCTAATTGGCTCATCCTCAATTCCTCACGCGTCCGCGCTACTTCCCTGGATTTCTCCGCGTCTGCGAACTTGTTACCGAGATAAGCTAAAGCTGAACCCACAACAAGGCTTGTGACCACTGTTGCGTTTAGGAAGTCAAGCCACCATCTTCTTGGTTTCTCTGCCCTTTCACTTAGGGCAATGACCATCGCCACGTTTTCAAGAACTTGTTTCCTTTCACCCTCCGGCAACGCTTGTAAGTTCTCGGCGTAATATTGTGTTAGTTTCTTCTGTAAGGCGACCGCTGGGGTCTGAGCTGAGTCCGGCATAAGACCAAGTATGCACGTTTATGCCATATATTGCAACATCCATTATATACAAATAATGGCTATTTTGACCCTGGATCAGGCGTCCCCGGAATCGAGAACACCCCGAGCCCCAGATAGGGATCGTCGATCGGCACCCGTAGAATCTTGCTGAACACCAAGCTCTTCGATTCACCCGGCGTCGGCAGCTTCGACAAACTTCCCAACCACATATGCACAGCTGGCCTAACAAAGCGCTTGTTCCTGAAGGAATCCTCTATGATCGCCCGACGCCCAAGCTCAACAGGATCATCAGTATCAGGTAGGCGCGTCGACACCGACTTCACCACATCGTCGGCTGCAATCGCGTATCCACTGGAATCATAGAATCGGTCGGTGTAGCGTGTGAACAGCTTTGCCAACTGGCCCTTCGAAAATCCCTCCGAACCAGGAATCATCACGGGCTGCGTGCTTGCCTGAATCGGTGCCACCGCCTTTGGCTGAGCGGTAGCGTCGGCAAAGGCCTTCGCGCCGAGAATCTTCATAACCGGCCCTTCGACCACAGATTTGGTAACTGTCAGCGCAATCGATGAGTCGCCTGTTGGCGTTGCTCCGCTTCCGGCCCGCTGCTGCCACTCAAGGATTCCCTTTTCGGCGCCAAGCCCTGGGTTCCCCACATCAACGCCAGCCTGTTTCAAATCTGCAATGGTCCCCTTGATTCCGGCAAGCAAGTCCTCTTTGGTATACACACCTGGCCACGCGTCCACCACGCGCCCATCCGGGAGGCAAAGGTAAAGCACTGCGTTCCCCTTCACAGTCCGCTCCACCTTTTTCCCGTCGCCAAAGTCGATGCTGACTTTAGGAACAGGCCGCGCCATCTCCCAACTCGTCACAAAATTGCTCGCAAGATAGCTTTGGACATCTGCCTGCGAAAGAACCGTCGCCCTCAACGTGCGAGCATTGGTGCAGCAATACTTTTCGTCCAGGTTGCCAAAGAGCTGAAAATGAAGGATCGGCCGGTGCTGCAACGCCGCCATCTTCTCCGCATTCTCAAGCCCCGCAACCCAGGTGATCGCGCCGATCTTCACGTCCACCGCCTTTGTCGGATCTGCGACGAGGGCAGTTGAAAGGGAAAGGACTGCGAGAGAAATCAGTAATGGCTTGTGCATTGGAGTGGCTCCTTTGAGGCACTGTACACCACCTCCTACCGCAAAGTTCCTTCATTTTCGTTAAGGGATCGCGCAGTCAGAGTCCATATCGATTGGTCCGGCGAACCGGGAGGGTCGAACCCCGTTTCGACCTGCCCAGGCCGGCAAGCGGAGGTTCTATAGCTAAGTCCACCCAACTAAAGTCGAAACGGAGTTCGGACCCTCCCAGCGCTTGTGTTTCCATGCCCTAGTCTGAGACTCCCTTCAGCTTCCCACCCTTGGCCAAAACCCCCTGGGAAGTCGAGCGTCTAGGCCCTTGTAAGCACCTTTTGAAGGAGACTTCCAATGAAACTTAAAGCATTTGTAATTGCAGCCGTCGCCCTAGCGGCCGTTACCCCGAGCTTCGCACAGCGAGGTTTTGAATTCAAAGTGGGCACACGTGATTTCCAAATCTCGATTTCAAAGTGGGACGATTGCTCCCGTTGGGTTTGGAACGAGCATCGCCACCGCTACTGGGACGGCCGCGATTGGCGAACTCGAGAAGAGTACGATCGCCTGATCATCGTCCAACGCGACGACCACAGATCCCGAGATCGAGACGACGACCGCTGGCGCGACCGCAATGTCCACGATACGCGAGACAACAACCGCGATTCAAGGGATAACCGCGATCGAAGCAGAAACCGCGACAGCCGGGACTCACGCGACAATAGGGACCGCGGAAACACTCGGAACGATAGCCGATCCCGAGACGGCCACGAATATCGATCCCGTGACCGGGACGATGATGGATGGAGAGATCGACACTAAGTACGAAGCCCAGCCGCGAATTTCAGGGCTGGGCACGGTATTGCGGTGTCGCGGAAAGAATCACGAATATTGAATACCACTCCGAAAGACCGCAATACCGTAAAACCGAAATGGGGGCCAACGGCCCCCATTTCCTACTTCTCTTCCTTGAACTCGGCGTCGATTACGTCGCCTTCGGACCCGCCGCGTGCGCCGGTTCCTGCCGGCTCTCGCTCGGGCTCGCCGCCTTCTGAGGCCGTTGCCTCGGTCTCGCTCTGCTTGTACAGCTCGTCCGCGATTCGGTGGCTCTCCGTCTCCAGCGCGCTGAACGCGTTTGAGATCTCGCCTTCCTCGCCGCCTTCGATCGCCTTCCTAAGCTCTGCGATTCGCTCGGTCGCCGCTTGTCGCAGCGCCTCGTCGATCTTGTCGCCAGCTTCGCGAAGGGTCTTCTCCGTACCATAGATAAGCGATTCGCTCTTGTTCTTGAGCTCGATCATCTCCTGAGCCTCGCGATCTTCCTCGGCGTGAAGCTCTGCTTCCTTCACCATGTTCTCGATTTCCGTGCGGTTCAGGTTGCTGCTGCCCGTGATCGTAATGCTCTGCTTGGCGCCGGTTCCCTTCTCCTGAGCGCTCACGTGCAAAATGCCGTTCGCGTCGATGTCGAAGGTCACTTCGATCTGGGGAATTCGCGCCGGCGCCGGCGGAATGCCAGCGAGGTGGAATCTGCCAAGGCTCTTGTTATCCCTCGCCATCGGCCGCTCGCCCTGAAGAATGTGGATCTCAACTTCCGGCTGGGTATCGGCCGCCGTCGTATAGACCCTGCTCTTTTTGGTGGGGATCGTCGTGTTGCGATCGATCAGCTTGTCGAAGATGCCGCCCTGCGTTTCCACACCCAGCGATAGCGGGGTGACGTCGAGCAGAACGATGTTCTTGACTTCGCCGCCAAGAACGCCAGCCTGAATCGCTGCACCAACGGCAACGACTTCGTCCGGGTTGACCGACTTGTTCGGCTCTTTACCGGTGAGCTTTTTGACAAGCTCCTGGACCTG
>JBBQMJ010000047.1:0-12684 GCA_038328815.1 Fimbriimonadales bacterium
CCTCGGCCTAATCATCATGGACGAGGAGCATGAGGCCAGCTATAAGCAGGAATCCTCGCCGCGCTATCACACCAAGCGTCTGGCCCAGTTTCTTGCCGAAACGCACGGTTGTCCCCTGATTTTGGGTTCGGCAACGCCAAGTGTCGAGAGTTTTCAAGAGGCGGAGGACGAGAAGGTGACCCTCCTAAGCCTGCCGGTCCGCGCGGCCAATGCCCAGCTTCCCATGGTCCACATCAAGGACCTGACCGAAGGTTATCGCATCGGGCACCCATCGATCCTCAGCGAGGAACTCCATGAGCGCATGAAGGTCGTACTTGAGAAGGGCGAGCAGGCGATCCTGTTCCTCAACCGAAGGGCTTACGCACCGTTCATCCTGTGCCGCGACTGCGGCAAGCAAATGGTCTGTCCTAACTGCGCAGTCTCCCTCTCATTCCACAGAAGGGATCGCCGACTACGATGCCATCACTGCGGCTTCAACACCATGCCGCCCGACACATGCCCAAGCTGCGGCGGAATGAGAATCAGCCCGTTTGGCATCGGCACTGAGAAAGTTGAAGAGGCAGTTGCCGAGCTATTTCCCGACTACAAAGTTGCCCGGCTGGACCGGGACATCGCCCGGCGAAAAGGCGCCCTTGAAGAAACCCTTGCCGACTTCCGCAGCGGCGCCACCAACGTGCTCGTCGGCACCCAAATGGTAGCCAAAGGCCTCGATTTTCCCAACGTTACGCTAGTCGGCGTCATAGCGGCCGATGTATCCCTCAACATCCCCGATTTCCGGTCCTCCGAACGAACATTCCAACTCCTGTCCCAGGTGGCCGGAAGGGCGGGCAGAGGTCAGCGCCCAGGCAACGTCGTCATCCAAACCTTCAACCCAACCCACATGGCAGTCTGCACCGCGCAGACGCACGACTTCCTAGCCTTCTTCGAAGCCATCAGAAAGGAGCGGCAAGAGGCAGGATATCCGCCATTCAAACGACTCATCAACATCGTGCTGAGCAGCGAGTCTTTGGATGGCGTCATCACCGCCTCCAACCAGGTCGCCGACCTTCTGCAGCCCTTAGCGGGCGACGATCTAGAGATTCTCGGCCCCGTCGATTGCGCCATCGAGCGCCTGCAAAGCCGGTGGCGCCGGCACTTGTTATTGAAGCTCCCTCCCTATGGTTCAGTAGAGCAAATTGGAATCGCCCTAAACGGCTTCGCGCCCAAGCACGTGCAAATCACCATCGATGTCGATCCTTACACTCTTATGTAGCCCATGGAGCCAACCTATCTGCCAAATGCTATCGAGTTCGAGGCGTGGCTTGCCAAGCATCACCAATCAGCCACGGAGCTATTGATCGGGTTCTATAAAACGAAGTCCAAGCTCAAGGGAATTACCTACGCCGAGGCGCTCGACTTGGCACTGGCTTACGGCTGGATTGACGCCGTACGCAAAGGAGTGGACGCGGACCGATACACCATTCGTTTTACACCCAGAAGGAAGCGAAGTATCTGGAGCGCCATCAACATCAAACGGGTTGCCGAGTTAATTGAATTGGGTCGCATGCTCGAACCAGGATTGAAGGTTTTCCACGAGAGAGATCAGAGCCTGGAAAAGACTTACGCCTACGAGAATGAGCCTAGGGAGCTGAGCGAAGAATACGAGCAAATCTTTCGCGAGAAGCCGGAGGCCTGGGAGTTCTTCCTAGCCCAAGCGCCCTCCTACCGACGAGTCATGAACTATCGAATCATGGCTGCGAAGCAGGAGGAGACGAGATTGCGGCGGCTTGACCTGTTGATCAAGGCGTCCGCCGAGAACCGGAGGTTGTTGTGAGCTGTCATTCCGAACTCTGTGTGAGGAATCTTGATGAACTCGCAAATTGGGAGTGGACCGGCGAGGAGGAGGCAATTAGCCCTGACGGCAAGATTCCTCACACGGAGTTCGGAATGACAGCAAAATCCTCAGACTGTCGCAAGCGTCTGCTCAAGGTCCTCGATCAGGTCTTCCGTATCCTCAATCCCGGTGCTCAGGCGGAGCAATGTTGGTGGGATGCCGCGAGCCATTCTTTGCTCCTCGGTCATCGCAGCATGGGACATCGATGGAGGATATCCAATGAGCGAATCCACGCCACCCAAGCTTGGCGCGATGCGGAAGATGTGCGATCTTTCGAACAGCCGCTGCGCCTGCTCGGCAGTCCCTTTGAGTTCAAAAGCCAGCATGCCTCCAAAAGCAGCCATCTGACGCTTGGCCAAAGCATGGTCGGGATGGGAAGGAAGGCCGGGGTAGTGTACGGCAGCCACCTTCGGATGCTTCGCCAGAAACTCGGCGATAGCCTGAGCGTTGGCACAGTGTTGACGCATACGAAGGGCAAGTGTCTTAACGCCGCGCAACAGCAGCCAGCAGTCAAACGGCGACGGCGTCCCACCCGCAACTTTCGCGTAATGATAGATCGCCTCGCCAAAGGCTGGGTCGCGGCTGATGATGGCGCCGCCAATTACGTCGCTGTGCCCGCCGATGTATTTAGTGGTCGAATGCATAACCAAATCCGCGCCCAGGTCAAGCGGGTTCTGACAATAAGGCGAAGCAAACGTATTGTCAAACAATGTTATGACGTTTGCCTTACCGGCTTCTGCCGTTATAGCAGCGATGTCGGCAATTAGCAAATTTGGGTTCGTTGGAGTCTCGAACACCGCCATTCTGGTGTTCTTACGGACGTTCTCGGTAAGGCTCCCTGGTTCCATGGAATCAAAATCGCTAACCTCAACTCCCTGCCTCGGCAGGTACTCGGTGGCAAAAACGTTGGTCCCACCATAGATATCCTTCGCCATCAGGAGATGGTCGCCGCTTTTCAGCAGCGCGAAGGCGGAAACGATAGCGGCCATGCCACTGGAGAAGCAGGTGCACCGCTTGCCATTCTCAAGAGAGGCGATCACTTGCTCAAGAGTGGACCGATTCGGATTCGAATACCGAGTGTATTGATGCTCCGGGGCGCCCTCGATGCTTTCCCACTCAAAAGTGGAGGTTTGATAGATCGGCTCGATGACGGGCCGAGAATCCGCTGCGCCGTGTTGCCCAAGGTGAATCGATCGAGTGGCGAATCGCATAGTAGATGCTACTCGGTCCGAATGCCATCCGTGTCGGTCAAAAAGCCGACACCTAGGCGCACCCTAATGGGACTTATACTACAACTAGATCACTCACATAAAAGAGTGAGTAGCAAGACGACAGTTCTTTGGGCGTTTGCCATAAATCTTAGGGGAGAGCATGGCTAACTTTAAGCGTCAGCCATTGCCCGGCAAACGCCCACTTTTTTCCTCACGCCATGATGGCGCTCAGCAATATTTCTGCTCCGTGTCTCACGACGTCAGTGCAGGGAAGCCCGACCTCGTAGGCAGTTTTCTGTGTTTCGATTTCCGCTTCCTGGTCGTTCAAATGCGACGTATTCAGGGCCACCCCAACACCCTTTGCATGGGGAAATATTCCGCATGTGGTGGCTAATTGTTCGTAGAGATTGAGGTACTCGCGAAGGTGCGGGATGGGTATCGGCCACGAAACTCGCTTGAGCTCCGTTTGCCCCGCCCTATGGCACAAGACCAGGTGCGTTGGGCAAGAGCCGCGAAGGAGTGGGAGGTTCGCCGAACTTCCCGGATGAATGAGCGCGCCCTGACCCTCAACGATGACAAGCTCGGCCTCAGCCGCCCGCATGACCTCACGCTCAATGGCCCCGCTCGCAAAGTCCAACCTCACTGCGTCCAGGGGCACCCCGCTTCCCATGATCGTGATGCCGATTTGTCCTGTTGCCACGAAGGACGCCTTAATCCCTTCGGCCAGCGCAGCCTTGTAAATCTCAAGGCCAGCCGTCATCTTCCCGATAGCCATGTCGGTGCCAATCATGAGCACCCTGCGATTATTAAGCTCGCGCGCCAGCCCAGAACCCACGACAAGCCCTTTCGGCTCCACGCGAACATCCCAAATCCACTGGCCACTCTTTGTCGGAGGGTATCGGGGGCCGAGTAGATCATGCATGCCATTGACAACGCTCAGGCCCTTCGCGACCGCATCATCGATCCACTCGATCCAGTCGGGTGGAATGATTCCCCCGCTGTTGGCCAAGCCCAGAACAAACACCTGCGCCCCAAGTGCGCACGCTTCTTGAACGGTGGAAACAACCGGACAGGGCCTGTTGATCCCACTAATAGGAAAGTGGTCTTGCCCAGCATGCGCAGTGTCAATAATGCAGGCGATGGGGTTGGGCGAGTAACGTAGGATGCCGTAGCCCATCTTGCCGTAATCGGTTCCGAGGGCGCCCTCCATGAAAATGGCCAGCGGTTGTGACTTTTCAAGCATGGTCTGGGTTCAACTCCGCGCCGTGCCCCGGCTTGTCGCTCGGCATGATGATGCCGTTGCCGTCGATCTCGGCCCCTGATGCTGGATCGGGGGCGAGGTTGAGATGGGAATCAAGGTCGATGTGGTCGAAAAGTGCGCCGATCGACGCTCCGGCAGCTATCGCGACCGAGGTCTCGCTCATACAACCAATCATCGTCTGGAGTCCATGTGCCCTTGCCGTTGCGACGATTCGCAGAGCTTCCGTGAGCCCGCCGCATTTCATCAGCTTAAGGTTGATTCCGTCAACACACTCCGCGACCTTGGTGACGTCTTCAGAGAATTTGATCGTTTCGTCGACAAAGATGGGAAGTGGGCGATTCTCGAAGAGCCTCGGGAGATCGGCCTCTTGGCCAGCCGGTAGTGGCTGCTCTGCGTAATCAGCGCCGTGTTCAGCGAGCCATTTCAGCATATGGATCGCGTCCGGAACGGACCACCCGCCGTTGGCATCAACTCTTAGCTTCACATCAAACCGCATCGAGGCCGAGCGGGCTGCTTCGAAGTTTTCTTTATCTCTGTGGATTCCCTCTGGGCAGCCAAGCTTGATCTTCAGCGCTTTGGCTCCCGTCCGCTTTAGGATCTCTGGCACCCGCTCTAAGATCACATTTACTGGATTGATGCCAATGGTTACGCTGGTGGCAGCGGTTGGCTTTCCGAGGCCAAACACTCGGTGGAGCGGCTGGCCGCACTGCTTGGCGAACAGATCCCAAAGGGCAATATCAAGAGCGGCCATCGCCGGCGGATCCACATTTGCCGCGCGCATCTTCGCGTAGATGTCATGGATGGAATAGCCTCCTGCAAGATCCTCTTCGAAGAACGCGAGCTGCTTTTGGCCGCGCTGCGCGGTCCAAGATGAGCTTATCGATGGCGAGAGCTCTCCGATGCCTGTATGCAAACCGTCCGAAGCGAAGACGAAGAGATTCTCACTAGAAGCCTGGGTCCCACGGCTGATCGCAAGCGGGTACCGCTTCTGGACTTCGATCGTTCGGAAGGAGAGTCGTACCACGCTTCAGAGGCTACCTTTCGCTACTGACTTAGCGATGCAATCTCGGCCCCATATTTCTCTTTCACGACTTTGCGTTTGACCTTCAAGGTTGGAGTCATCTCGCCCGATTCGATGGTGAACATGCGATCGAGGATCACGAACTTCTTGACCATCTCGAAATTAGCGAGGGTCTTATTTACCGCGTCAATCTCTTTCTTGATAAACGCCTTTGCCTCAGGCGAGGAAGAAAGCGCCACATCCGGCCCGAGCTTCAACGCATTGCGGACAAGGTCGAAATGCGGCACGATTAGGGCCACGCAGTGGTCCATGCCGTCTCCAAGCACAACCGCCTCCTGAATGAAATTGGAGCCACGGAGCTTGTTTTCGATTGGCTGCGGCGCAACGTTTTTGCCGTTCCCAAGCACCAGAAGGTCCTTCTTACGATCCGTAATCTTAAGGCTCTTACCCTCCCACTCGCCAATGTCCCCCGTATGGAACCAGCCGTCCGGATCCAGCGCCGCCTTGGTTTCCTCGGGGAGGTTGTAATAACCGATCATGACTGCCGGGCCACGCAGCAGGATTTCGCCGTCATCGGCGATCTTGGCTTCGATCCCCGGAAGGGGCTCGCCAACGGTCCAGTATTTGTTCCTTTCCGGATGGTTGACAACGACGCCAGAAGCAGTCTCGGTCAAGCCAAATCCCTGAAGGATCATCATGTCGAAAGCGCCATAGAACTCCGCGACAAAAGAGGGCAGAGCCGCCCCGCCGGAGGCAATAAACCTCAATCGTCCTCCCAGCCGCGCCCTAATCTTGGTCCCAACAATCTTGTTGGTCAGCGGATAGAGAGGAGCAAACTCGCCTTTAAACTTCTTCGTTCCTTGGGCAAGTGCCAACTTAAACATCTTCTGGCTTAGGGGCGATTGCTTGGCAACGCCATCGAGAATCTTGTCGCGGGTTGCCTCCAGGAACCTGGGCACGCATAACATGACGGTCGGTTTGACCTTGCCCATATCGCTTGCCAGCGACATCAGGCTCTTTGCATAGCCGATGGTCGCGCCAAGGGAGATCGGCAGAATCTGGCCATCTACGCGCTCAAAAACATGCGACATCGGCAGGAAACAAAGGAAGGTGTCGTCCTGATTGATCGGCAAAGCGGCGAGGACCGCGTTGCCTATCCAGAGCAGGCTGCGATGGGCGAGCATGGCACCTTTTGGCAAGCCAGTTGTGCCGCTGGTATAGATGATCGTGGCAACGTCGTTTTCATCAACCGCGTCAATCCCCTTTTCCCAGGCGTCTTTCTCAAGCTTAGCTTTCTCGGACCTGCCTAACAGGGAGCTTTCACCTTCTCGTAGCAGTATCGTCTCGACGCCCTCCAAGCAACTTGTCTTAAGTAGTTGCTCGCCTGAGCCAGCCATGACGAGCTTTGCACCGCAATCGGTGACGATGTACTGAGCCTGATCGGCGGGCAGGGTTGGGTAAATGGGGACGACGATAACGCCCATGGTCTGGCATGCCCAGTCCGTAAACGCCCATTCCGGGCAGTTCTCGCTCAGGATCACCAGGCGGTCGCCTTTCTTGACGCCAAGCTCCTTTAAAGCAGCCGCAAACCGTTCGGTTACCTTATAAAGTTCTGCGTACGAAACAGGAGTGAACGTTTCCTTGCCAGGCACGAGCATTGCGGGCTTGTCGCCCCATTTGGCGCATGAGCGTCGAAGCATATCTCCGAGCGACTTTGCTGGTTCCATAGGTTCGGATATTGTAGCGCGCTACCCAGAAAACAAGTAGGTCCCTCCCGTGTAGTCGTCGGATGGTTTGAAGCTGTTTCATTGTGTTGCCTGTCCTCGGATCGTCATCCCGACCGAAGCAATAAAAAAGCGAAGCGGAGGGACCGGTTTTGGTCACGCGGCGCTCTGGGAAACGCCGGGATTTCGATCACGGCCCCTTGATCGACAACGTCTTTGGCAAGCCAGTTGGCGGCAACCGATTAAATGAGCAAACCGTAGGAACACAACGAAGCCGTGGGACTCGTTGGATGCTAATCAAAGTTGCAGTCGGAACACTACTGATACTGGCCTACTTGGTACTGCTCATTTGTACTTCAGAGATTCGGGCAATCCGAAGCAAAACCCGATTGGTGCGACTGCTTGTACCTGGCCTAAGCGAGGATGAGGTCAGATCAGCCCTCTCTAGGCGGCTCTATAAACGGGGCCTGCCCCGACTCCTTGATCACGCAGGAGAAATGATCCAGGAGCCCTGTTCCTGGGCGGACACAGCTTCATCGCCTTACACCTGTAGTTCCCAGCGGCACTTCTGGTCGATCTTTGGAACCAACTTTGTGGTGCTCTATACGACGTTTGACGCAACTCACAAACTGATCAAGGTCGAAGCATATGTTCACCCAGACTTTATCTAGGGGACGCCGCCTACAGCAAAGACCGCTCCTTCACCTGGAAGTAAAACGACACCAACGCCCCTGACAGGTCATCCGGCTCCGCCTCCAGATTATGGATTCCCGCCGCGTTCAGGATCGTTGTCGCCTTCTTCCGATCGGTAATCATCATATCGGCCGCGGCGCGTTGGTACATGGCCGAAACGTCCTCTAAAGGCGTGTTGTAAAGCTCATTTAGCCTAGGATCGGATACCCGTGCCAGCAGTGCCAAATGGCGCCTGGCAAGCGGTCCAAAGTAGGCGACCATCATCTTCGCCGCATCAGGATGGGCGAGGTCAGTAAAGGCGACCAACAACGCCCTTCTCTTGTACCGAGAAGCCAAATAACTCATTGCCGCCATCGGATCAGATTCAATCGGCATCGCAATCAGGTCGTGAATCGCCTCAATGATGATGCCCATCTGGCTGCGGCCCTTCTTGGGCGGGATGTAGCGGATGACAGTGTCCGCATAAACCATGAGCCCGACAAGGTCACCAGCAGCAACAGCGGCGTGCGTCAGCATCAGGCAGGCATCCAAAGCCCGATCAAGCTTTCGAACGCCATCAACCTCAGCAAGCATATGACGGCCAACGTCAATCGTGATCAGAACGCTCTGGTTACGCTCCTGTTCAAATTGGCGGACAATAAACTTGCCGCGCCTAGCCGAAGCTTTCCAGTCAATCTTTCGGAAATCATCGCCCTCGGAGTAATCGCGCAGCGACTCAAATTCTGTTCCCAAGCCGCGTTGCCGCGACCGCCGGATTCCCAACTCGCGCAACCTACCCTTTTGCTTCAGAAGATCGAATTCACGCAGGGCGAGCACGTTGGGATAGACACGCACTGGCTGCTCGGTCGGCAACTTCGCTTCTTTCCAGACCAAGCCAAGGGGGCATTCGATACGGAGGAACGTGCCGCGGAAATATTCGCCACCGCGCTCGAACGGTGTAATGTTATAGGTAAATTCCTGCTCTTTTCCGGGGGCTAGGGAGATGTGCTGCTCGTTCCCAGCCATCTTGAATGAGGGCGGTGGCTCATCACGCAAAAGCGTACGTACAGTGTCAGCACCATCATTTAGAATTCGAACCTGAATCTTATTTGCAACGCGAACTGAAAGCACAGGATCGAATTTCCGAGTAAGCCGCAAGGACCTCGCGGAGGGCGCAAGGAGCGTGGTTACCCAGGCAGCAATCAGCAAGCCAAGGTCGTATCCAATTGCAGCAAGTGGCGCGTCAGCTTGAACCGCAATCGCGGCGATTGGGATGCCCAAGGCAACAAGCCACCAGAACCTTCGAGTTGGAACCATGTTTAAGCTATCAGCCGACAGGTAGCATTTAACCCAATGGACCACGAGCTCGTCGTCCTAAGTCCTGAGAAGACGATTCTCACTTACCGATTGGCCGGCTTCGGCAGTCGTATCTTAGCGCATATCATCGACTTGCTCCTCCTTGGCGCGGCGCTCTATGGGGTCTCCATCATTATCATGGCGATCATGGGCATTGTCGATGGCAACGTAGCAATGGCTGCCATGGCGATGGTCTACATCGCGTCTCCGTTCGTCTACTTCATCCTGTGCGAGGGTCTGTGGAACGGGCAGACGGTGGGCAAGAAAGCTGCCGGCATCCGTGTAAGGATGGCCGACGGCACTCCCGTTACGTTCAAAGCAGCCCTAGGAAGAAACTTACTGAGGCCCGCAGACGCAATGCCGCCAATGACTTATTTCGTTGGCATCGTGGCGATGCTGACCAACCCTCGCTCGCAGCGCATCGGCGATCTGGTTTCTGGCACCGTTGTGGTCTACGAAAAGCGAGCGATTCCGCGGTTTGCCCCCGCACCCCATACGGCAGGAACCCACCCATTTGAATCTGAAGTTGGCGAGCTAAAGGGGATGACCGTCGACGAATACAACGCGCTTAGAAGACTATGCGATCGATTCCCAGAACTGCCCCAAAGGATTCAAGAAAAGATGATGGCGGAGGTCTGGCGGCCGATTGCGAGTCGGCGCGGAATTCCGAGTCTTTCAAACGTCCATCCTCTCTACTTGGCGGAGGCAACGGTCATGAAATATGGCCGTGAGCATGGTTTGTTGTAGATCATGTGGACAGACGGGGGAAAGGTGTGTGTTCTTTTCGGTGTGTGTAAAAGCAGGCCCCGCAAACTTATACAAGTCGTGGCTTTTCCACCTCGTTTTCCACGAACCGTGTTATGGTCACTACACCATCACCAAGTTCAAAACCATGCCTTACTGTTAAAGTTTTGAGCATGGGTTTTAGGGTTTTCCCCAAAACAGTTCCCCTTAACAGTAACAACAGATACTCAAATAAAGGATGAAATTAGAGAGAGAGGATGTGAACAACGCAATGCCCGATGCTGCCGTCACGGCTGATCGGGTCGCGCTTACATCCTTTAGAAACTACCGCTCAATATCTCTGAGACTATCTTCGGGATTTAATGTTCTCTCTGGACCCAATGCCCAAGGAAAAACCAACTTTTTGGAAGCGTTGGCTTTGATTGCGACAACCCGTCTCCTTCGCGGACAACGTGACGCGGAGGCAATCCTTGAAGGGGATCAAAAGGCCCATGTCGAGGTGGAGCTTTCAGGGCACGCCACAAACCTTGCCATCACCTTAGAGCGAGGTGTCAAGAAGAGGGCGGCCATCAACGGCATGTTCTTGCCCAGGGCCTCAGATTTGATCGGTCGGTTGCCCTGTGTTTGCATGACTTCAGTTGACATGGAGATAGCCAGAGGCGAACCCTCTGACCGCCGCATGTTTCTGGATATGGAGCTCAGCTCTTTGTTCCCGAGTTACCTACGGCATCTCACGGCATACAAAAGGGCGTTGGAGCAAAGGAATGCATTGCTTAGGCACAACGCTGGCTGGGTTCCTCCTGAGCAATTTGACCCGTGGGAGACTCAACTTGCAGAGCATGGCGCCCCATTAAGGGAAGCCAGACTAGCCTATATCAAGCGCCTTGAGCCGCTGGCCAAACACGTGCATTCCGAAATGGGGCAGGGAGAGGCCCTTGCCATCGAATATGTGACGAAAGACGATTCGCAAGATATCGAGGCGCTACGGGCTGCCTTGGTGGCGTCAAGGGCCCATGACGCTCTGCGCGGAGGCACCGGAGTTGGGCCACATCGGGACGACGTTTACATCCAAATCGCGGGCAAAGACGCGCGGCTGTTCGGTTCTCAGGGGCAGCAACGCACATCGGTGATCGCTATAAAGCTTGGGAGCCTGCAGATCGCCAAGCAGGAGTTTGGCCGTCCGCCATTGTTGCTGCTAGATGACATTCTTTCCGACCTTGATGAGCGGCGAAGGGCTTTGCTCGTCGACGCCGTTTTGGAAGGCGCTGGACAAGCTGTATTGACGTGCACAGAGGCTTCCGCGGCCGGCGAAAAGATATTGGGCCAGGCGTCTGTGTTCGAAGTAAAGGCCGGCGAAATTAAGGCCCTATAACGGTTCTCGCTCGGTTACAATTGTTTTCTGCGGATTTGGCGCTTGGTTCATGAAGAAAATTGGAAAGATGCTCAAGGATGCGATTGGCCGAGAAGAGATCCTTCGGGCCGCGCGAGCACATGCTGCGTTGAGGTCTTGGCCGCAGGTTGTTGGCAAGATGCTCTCCGAACGCTCGGCGCCGGACCGCTATGATCGGGGCACGGTTTGGATTGCGGTTCAAGGCTCAGCCTGGGCGCAGGAACTCCGAATGATAAAGCCCGTGATCATCAAGAAACTCTCCGCAATCGCCGGTGAAGATGGCCTTTTTCTCGACTTGAGGTTTGGAGTCCGACCGGCGTCAGCTGGGCCCTTCGAAGCGCTGCCAGAACCTGAATTACCGCCGGATAAGCCGATCATTCCGGAGATATCAATCCGCGAAATAGCGGAAAAACGCATGGCGACCTGGACGGATGAGGAAAGATCTCGATCGTAGGCCGCTCATTGCTGCTCTGGCCGGACTGCTGATTGGCGTTACGGCCATCCAGTACCCTGCAAACCTCCTGTTTCTCGTTCCAATGGCGTTTGCCGTGAGAACCATGGAAGGACGCTTGTTGGCAAGCTTGTTTCTCGTTGCGGGGCTGCTCTTGTATAAGCCTGTAAAGGCCCTTGACCCCGCAAGGACCGAGATGACGCTTCAGGGCGCCGTTAGCTCCCATCCAAGGGCGGCAAGCTATGGCGGCCAGACCTGCACTTTGGCGACCGAATATGGCCAGGTCTTGCTTCACTACGATGGAGGCCAGCCACTAATAATGGGGGACCGGATTGAGGCTCGAGGCGAGATCGATCCAGGCGAGACGGGCGCTGTTTCGCGCCCCATCTTCCTAAAGGCTTTTCGGGTCGAATTACTGAGTCACGGTTCTCAAATGGTGGGTTGGGCGGAAGGTTGGCGCAGAAGCTTCTCAGCCTTCGCAACACGCGGACTCGAACGTCCTGAAGCAAGCTTGCTTGAAGCTATTTTCTTCTCGTCATCCGACCTCATGGCCAACGAAACGAAAGCTGACTTCAAGGCGGCAAACGGATTGCACGTCTTGACGGCCGCCGGGCTCCATGTCTTGCTGATAGCGCTTGCCTTGCAAGCTCTCATGGGGCTAGCGCCAATCCCTCATTGGATGCAGATGGTGGTGTTAGCGTTAATACTTTTCCTGTTTGCAGCAGCTTCAGGCTTCCAAACTTCAACAATTCGAGCGTCAATCTTTGCCTTAGTCATCCGTGGAGCGCACTTGTTTCGGCGAGAACCAGACGCACTTTCCGCAGTTTCCGCGGTTGGGATCGTACTGCTGCTCTTTGATCCTGGCGGGGCCGAGCAGTTGGGATTTCAACTCACTATGGTTGCCGCTTTTGCCTTTGCATTGTTCAAAGGATCGAAGCCAAAGGTGGCGAAAACCGCCAAAGCGCAACTACTTCGGAGAGT
>JBBQMJ010000048.1:0-12681 GCA_038328815.1 Fimbriimonadales bacterium
ATGCGCACACATCGCGCGAGCAACACCTTTCCCCATTGCGGAGGGTGCTGTCACATAGCCCGCATTCGCCACATGGCCGCCCGGTCCTTTCTGATTGGCGCGAAGGAAGTAGGTGCCAACGACGCCGCCGTCATCCTCGGCGACAAACACCTCGTGGCCGGGCGCAAGCCAGTAGTCGAAAGCGTCCTTTCTCCCCATATCCAGGGGCAGAGCCATGGTCTCACCGTCACGGATCATCGGTTCAAGGATGCCCCATAGTGCATCCTCGTCCAGTGGGTTACAAAAGCGAACTAGCATAAGGCAATCCCGCGTAGTCGACGGATGGCTCGTGTCATCCGAAACGTGCTACGCATCGGTGCCAAACGGCCACTTCGGCAACGTCCGCGCAAGCGGACGGTCTGCTCGGTATCCCAACTCGTACTCCGCCTGCATTAGCGTATGAATCTCCCTGGTGCCCTCGTAAATCATCGCCCCGCGTGAATTGCGGAAGTAGCGCTCCACGGGAAACTCGTCTGAGTACCCGTAAGCCCCGTGGATCTCCACCGCGTCGTGCGCCGAGTCGAACGCGAAATTGCAGTTTTGCCACTTCGCCATCGAGCATTCTCGCGTGTGGCGCAGGCCCTGGTTCTTCATCCAACCCACTTGGTAGTAAAGCAACCGACCGATGTCTCGCCCAGACACCATTTTGGCGATCATCTGCTGGACTAGCTGCTTCTTGCCAATCTCCTCACCGCCAACTTTGCGCTCCTTTACATAGGAATCGCAGGCGTCTAGGCAAGCCGTGATAATCCCTACTGCACCAGATGCCACCGTGTATCGGCCGTGGTCGAGGGCAGACATCGCAATCTTGAAACCATCCCCCTCTTCGCCTAAACGGCAGTCGGCGGGCACCCGCATGTCCTCAAAGAAGATCTGCCCCGTGTTGCCCGCGCGCACGCCCAGCTTGCCCTTTAAAGCCTTGGAATGAAACCCGGCCAGCTTTCGGTCGACGATAAACGCGCTCATGCCCGCAGCCTTTGACTTAGCCTCAGGATCGGTTACCGCAACAACCAGAAACTGATCAGCGTAGTCGGCTAGGGATATCCAGGTCTTTTCGCCATTCAATACGTAGGAATCGCCGTCTTTCTTGGCCCGGGTTGAGATGTTAACTGCGTCAGAACCGGCGTTGGGCTCGGTTAGACCGAATGCGCCAAAGCGGTCGCCTTTCGCAAGGGCAGGGAGCCAGCGTTGCTTCTGCTCCGCCGTGCCCCATTGCATCATGGTTAGACAGTGCAGTCCGCTGTGGACGCTCATGACCACGCGCGCCGAGGTGTCGGCCCGCTCAAGCTCTTCGCAGACGATCCCCAAGGAAACATAGTCCGTATCGGACCCGCCATATTTGGCCGGGATTGAGATGCCGGTCATGCCGGCTTCGGCCATCTGCTCAAGCGACTTCCTGTCGCTCTGATGCTCTGGGTCGCGCTTTTTGACGCCGGGGACGATAACTTGCTGGCCGAACTTGTAGGCGGATTCGCGGATGAGTTCGTGCTCGGCGGTGAGGCTGAAATCCATGGCTCAGATTCTACCGGGCATGGCCTAAGCGCCGCCGAGGGGACAAATATTAACGGTTTCTCAGCCACTCGTAGCAATCGTATCAGCCGGAAGGACCGGAACCATGCCGATTGCGACTCCGCGTAGGGTAGCGTTCCAAAGTTAAGGTTCATCGCTCCTATGAAACGACTCATTGCTGCCATTCTTCTCATCGTTCCCGCCCTTGTCTTCGCCCAAACCCCGCCTACTCCGACGCCAAAGCCGACGACCGGTGAAAAACAGGTTCCGCCGAAGCCTCAAAAGCCGCAGAACGTCAAGACAAACCAAGAGCCGGAGACGAAAGGCAACCCATTTCAAACCGGCACACCGGCGGTGACCGCCGCGGTGAGGATCGATCCTCAGGCTGGCCCTTGGCAAAGCCTAATCGCTGGCCTCAATCCCCGGGAGATCGGGCCAAGCACGATGGGCGGACGTATCGCCGACTTTGCGGTCTACGAAAAGGAGCCGCGCATCTTCTACGTCGCGACAGCTTCTGGCGGCCTTTGGAAGACCGAGAACGGCGGCATGTCGATGAAGCCAGTTTTCTATGGAGAGAACACTGTTTCTCTTGGCGCCGCTGCGGTCTGCCAGACCGACCCTAATCTTGTTTGGGTAGGCACTGGTGAGGCCAGCTCTCGAAACTCGGTCGCTTGGGGCGATGGCGTTTACAAGTCCACCGACGGTGGCAAGACCTGGACAAATATGGGTCTCAAGGAGACGATGTCGATCTCCAAGATCGTAATCGACCCGAAAGATCCGAACATCGTCTACGTTGCCGCGCTAGGCCGCCTTTGGGGAACCAACCCAGAGCGGGGAATTTACAAAACGATCGACGGCGGCAAGACGTGGGAGAAGGTGCTCTATCACGACGAGAAGACGGGCTGCATTGACCTCGCCATGGACCCTTCGAATCACGATATTCTGATTGCTGCCCTATGGCAGCGCCAGCGCTATCCCTACCAAATGGTGAGCGGCGGCCCCGGTAGCGGCATCTACAAGAGCATCAACGCTGGCAAGAGCTGGTACCGAATAGATCGCGGTCTACCAGTTGGCGACGTTGGCCGAATTGGCCTCAGCATCTTCCGCAAAGACCCCAAGCGGATCATCGCCACAGTAGAGCACAACAAGGAAAGCGGTGTCTACCGCAGCATGGATCGAGGCGAAAGCTGGGCGAAGATCAGCACGCTGAATCCAAGGCCATTCTATTTCAGCCGTCCGCAACAGGACCCGCTGGATGAGAACCGCATTTACCTCGGCGCAGTCTCCTTCCATTTCAGCGAAGACGCAGGCAAGTCGTTCAAGGCCATGCGCATGAACGTCCACGTAGACAACCACGCGATCTGGGTGAATCCTACAGATTCAAACCACTTCCTGATTGGTAACGATGGCGGTGTATCGCAAACGCGGGACCGGGGCCTTACTTGGGAGCATATTGACAACCTGCCCATCGGGCAGTACTACGCCGTGTCCTACGACATGCGCAGGCCGTACTGGGTAGTTGGCGGCTTGCAGGATAACAACTCCTACACATCGCCAACGCAGTCGCACCGCGGCGGCGTGATTGCCGAGGACGCCATCGGTCTTGCCGGCGGCGACGGATTCCACGCTCAAATTGATCCTCTCGATTGGTCGACCACCTATTCGGAAAGCCAGGGCGGCGCCATTGAGCGTATTGACATCAAGACTGGTTCGGATAAATTCGTCCGCCCCAGCATCAAGGGCGAGAAGCTTCGCTTCAACTGGAGCACGCCGTTCATCCTCTCGCCCCACAACCACCAGGTTCTCTATTGCGGCGCGAACCGACTGTTTATGAGCCAAGACCGAGGAGACCACTGGAAGCCGATCAGCCCGGACCTCACCACCAATAACCCAAAGCAGGAAAACTTGGGCGAAGGTCCGTTGCAGTCAACGGTCACTGGCGCTGAGCAGCATTGCACGATCATCACGCTTGCTGAGTCCGAGCTTAAGCAGGGCCTTCTATGGGTCGGCACGGATGACGGCTTAGTCCAAGTCAGCCAGGATGAAGGCAACACCTGGACGAACGTGACGCCGAATATCATCGGCCTTCCAGAAGGTCTGTGGTGCTCAAGGGTTACAGCTTCCAGATTTGTTGAGGGCCGATGCTACGCGACTTTCGACGGCCACCGTTCCAACGACTTCAAACCGTATGTTTACGTGACAGAAAACTTCGGCAAGACATGGTCATCTCTTACTGACGGCTTACCCAATTACGATAGCGTCTACGCCATCACGGAAGGTCAGAAGAACCCAGACCTGCTGTATCTAGGCTCCGAGATGTCGCTCAGAATGTCCTTCGATCGCGGCAAGACCTGGTCTCGCTTCCGCACCAACTTCCCAACCGTTGCGGTGCACGACTTGGTGGTGCACCCACGGGATTTGGACCTCCTAATTGCTACGCATGGACGCAGCCTTTGGACACTGGACGTCTCAGCTTTGGAGCAACTTACGGCGGACGTTCGAAAGCAAGATGTGGCCCTGTTCAAACCGCAGGATGTCGTTCAAATTGGCAGAATCGAGGACGAGTCTTTTTGGGGAGATCGCAAGTTCTTCACCAAGAACACTCAACCTGGGACGCGAATCTTCTACTGGCTCGGCAAGGACTTGCCGGACGACGTGAAGATCACCGTGAGCTCGCTAGACGGGAGAAGCGTGGACCTGACCGGCAAGGGCAAAGCGGGCCTGAACTTCGTAAATTGGAACGGGCGTCTTGGAAAAGTGGGTGAAACGGTGCTATTTAAAGTTGCGATGACGGTTGGCGGAAAAGAGTACACGACGACGGTAACTTCATTCGGTGAGCCTGACGGAGTGGCAGGCTAATGGCTAAGAAAGCGCTTATTGTCTGGGGTGGCTGGGATGGCCACCAACCTCAACAGGTTGCCAATCTGTTTGCGACTCTGTTGGACGATTTCGAGGTCGAAATCGCGGACAATCTGGACGCGTTCAAGCGCGCCTCTTCTTTCGATCTTATCGTCCCGGTCTGGACGATGGGCGAGATTGACCGCGAGCAATTAATGCCCGTTGTTGAAGCTGTTGAAAGCGGAGTAGGGATTGCCGGATGCCACGGCGGCATGTGCGACTCGTTCCGAAACGCCTGTGAGTGGCAGTTCGTCACTGGCGGCCAGTGGGTGGCCCATCCGGGAAACGAGACCGTAACCTACAAGGTTGAGTTTCGCGGCGAGCACGAGATCACTAATGGCCTGCCCAACTTTGAAGTCACAAGTGAGCAGTACTACATGCACACCGATCCGTCGAATCAGGTCCTAGCCACCACCCGCTTCCCGACTGCCGCCGGTCCTCATACGCCTAATGGCCCATTTGATATGCCGGTCGTTTGGACGAGGCTGTATGGGAAGGGGAAGGTGTTCTACTGCTCGCTTGGGCATCAGGAGAAGGATGTGGCAGCAGAACCAGTGCGCGAATTGATGCGCCGCGGCCTTCATTGGGCGGCACGATAGCTTGGCGAACCTGGGAGTGTCCCGGTCCATCGGGTCCCTCCCACCGCCCCCGCAAGGCAAGGGTCGCGGGATGGTTTGTGCCCACGTCCGGGATGTTATGCGGCGTCAAGCTCTTCCAACGGTAAACTAGCTGCCATGGCAGTCGAGATTCTGATGCCCGAGTTGGGTGAGTCCGTCCATGAAGGAACAGTTAGCCGTTGGCTAAAGAAAGAGGGCGATTTCGTCAAGGAAGACGAGCCGGTTGTTGAAATCATGACCGACAAGGTCAACACCGAACTCCCGTCTCCCGTTTCCGGCATCCTCTCAAAGATATTGATCCCCGAAGGTGGCCTCGTGGAAGTCTTCCACGCCATGGGCATCATCGAAGAGCAGGGAAGCGCCAGCGCGGCAGCGCCCGCCGCCGAGCCAGAAGCCAAAAAAGCCGCCGCCCCTGCTGCCCCAGCATCGGCACCAGTTGTAGAGCAGCCCGCAGCAGTTTCAAGCAACGGCGAGCGCCGCTGGTACACCCCGGTCGTCCGGGCAATCGCCAAGCAAAACAGCGTTACTGAACCTGAGCTCGCTGCGCTTGCAGGCAGCGGACAAGGTGGACGGGTTACCAAGAAAGATTTAGAAACCTACCTGTCTGGTGGACGAAAGAGCGTCGCCCCAGCAGCAAAGATCGAAGCCAAGCCAGCCCCGGCAACCGTAGCAGGCGCCGATCAAGAGATCGTCCAGATGACTGGGCTCCGCAAGATGATCGCCGACGCGATGGTGCGCAGCGCCTCCGTCCCCACAGTCTCAACCGTGACCCAGGTTGACGTCACTTCCATGGTCACCTTCCGAGAGCACAACAAGGACGACTTCCTTGCCCAGCACGGCGTCAAGCTAACCTACACGCCCTTCTTCATCAAGGCGCTCACCGAGACGCTCATGGAGTACCCGCTGGTCAACTCCGCGCTTCAACCCGACATGCAGATTCTCAAAAACAATGGCGTGCACATCGGCGTTGCCGTTGCCCTAGGCGCCAAAGGAGATGAGGGCCTCATCGTCCCCGTCATCAGGGATTGCCACAAGAAGTCTCTCATCGAGATTTCGAAGGATCTGGACAGCATCGCCAAGCGTGCGCGAAGCAATTCGCTGAGCGTCTCCGACGTCCAAGGTGGCACGTTCACATTAACCAACCCCGGCACCTACGGCGCCCTCTTCGGCACCCCCATGATCAACGCCCCGCAGGCGGGAATACTTGGCGCCTATGCTATCACCAAGATGCCCGTGATCGTGGACAACATGATCGCCATACGGTCAATCATGCACCTCGTGCTGACCTACGACCACCGACTGGTGGATGGTCTGCTTGCCGGAAGATTCTTGTCCGCTGTCAGGGATAGGCTTCAGAATTTCGACTTCTTCAAGTAAGGCGTAATTTATAAAGCCCAGAACGCCGGCAAACACATCCGTCGCCTACTGGTGGCAAGAGTGGATGGGTTTGTGCACGAGTTCGGGATGGGAGCTAGCCGTCAGGGAAGCGAGCGTTCCATGTAAACGATATCTGGCTCCGGATTGAAGTTATAAGCCGCCGTCTCCTGAAACACCAACAGTTCGTACATCTCTACCGCACCAGTTAGCCGCTTCATCGTATCTAACCGGCAAACCGCATACCCAAACGCCTCACCAAACGAAATCAATCGCTCGGAAATCTGCCGTGCAATGCCTTGACGTCGCAACGCCGGCCGCACGTATATCCGCTTCAGCTCACAAACCCCCTCTTCCAAAGGCCGCAACGCCCCGCACGCTGCTAGGGAGTCGTCCACGTAAACCAGCAGCAAGCACCCGGAAGATGGCGCATAGCGACCGGGCAAACCGGCCAACTCCTCTTCAAAAGACTGGAAACAGAGGTCGACTCCAAGCTCTTTCTGGTACTCCAGAAACATTTCTCGGACCAACTCAATGTCCGCTGCACACGATCCGTCGACCGTAACCCACCTCAGCACCGAATAACGCCCTCGAGCACGGTCACCGCGTGGCCGCAGATCATCGTTCTATCGCCTCGCGTGATGACCCGAACCATTCCGCCTCGTGCCGAGGCCTGGAATCCATCCAGAGTCTCTTTGCCGAGCTTCTCGGACCAGTAGGGCCCGAGGCAGCAATGGGCGGAGCCAGTCACGGGATCCTCGTCGATCCCACTCTGCGGCGCAAAGAACCGGGAAACGAAGTCGTGGCTTGTGCCACGCGCCGTGACGATCAGACCTCGATGCCCCAACTGCCGAACGCCGTTCAAATCTGGGCTCAAATCGCGCAGGGCCTCCACATCCTCAACTTCGACCAAATAGTCCATGCGGTTTGCGCCAAACCACACGGGTTTCGCGCCAAGGATATCTTCTAGATTCCAGGGAATCTCCAGTTCGCTAGGCGCCTCGGAAGGGAAGTCCATTTCGATTAGCTCACCAACTCGGTTAGCCGTCAAAACGCCGCTCCGAGTTTCAAAACTGGCTGTCTGATTGAGATGTAGTCGGCCGGACTCCCATAGAATGTGCGCAGAAGCAAGCGTTGCATGCCCGCAAAGGTCGACCTCCACCGTAGGCGTGAACCACCGAAGTTGGAATGCAGAACCACGCGCTTGCAAAAAGGCAGTCTCAGCATGTTTCAGCTCTGCTGCCACATTCTGCATCCAATCCTCGCTCACGGGCGATTCAAGAATGCAAACGCCAGCCGGATTCCCGGCAAATGGGTGTTTGGTGAAGGCGTCAACAACGTAAATGGGGAGTTCCACCACCCAACTGTACCGGCAAATCCAGCCATGCAAAGCTACGCCGAGCCGTGCAACGCAAAAAGAGATGGCGGGCCGCTAAGGTTATCAGAAGAGCTGCCCTCGTGCTTTCCGAAATGCTGACCCGCCCACACCTATCTTACATCGGTTGAACCCGAGTTGAAGTGATTATTCTTCAGTATCGGCAGCAACGACCAAGATATCGATCATTCTCAGCTCTCTGGTAAGACTGCTGATGATCGATCCCTGCATGACTTCCTGCAATCTCGTGCGGTCTGAGTGGCCAATCACAACGTGAGTGACGTTGTTCTCTTTCACGTACTTGATCAACAATTCGCTAACGGCGCCCTTAAGGGTTACGGTTTTGACGTCAAGGCGCTCGGCCAAGCTGAAATCGTCCTGGATGATCTTCTTTTCCTTGTCGTTTAGCGCGCGATCCTCGACGGTGACGACAACAACCTCGGCATGCATGCGTTGCGCAATTCTCCAACCGCGGCGAATCAAGCGCATGGACGGCCTGGTGGGGCTGATGCAGATCATCACGCGATCCTTTGCAGCCCATGGCCTGGCAACCTTGGTCGATTTCTTGAATTCCTGAACGTCCTCATCCACCCGCCCGGCAATCTCTCGCAAGGCTAATTCGCGTAAGGCGCTCAGGTTGCCCTCAGTAAACATGCCCGACTTGCTGTCGTCCAGTTTCTCGCTGGGAACCACGTCTCCGCGTTCAAGCCTGTGTATGAGGGCTCGAGGGGTGAGATCCACCATCTCAACTTCCTCGGCGGCCGCTAAAATCTGGTCCGGAACGGTCTCTGTAATTTTGACGCCCGTAATCTCAGCGACCAAGTCGTTGAGGCTCTCAAGGCTGTACACGTTCATCGTCGTGCTGACCGAGATGCCCGCGTCCAAAATGTCCCGCACGTCCTGCCAGCGCTTTTCGTTCAGCGAGCCAGGGGCGTTGGTATGGGCGAGGTCGTCGATAATGACGATCTCGGGCCGCCGCGCGAGGATGGCGTCGGTATCCATCTCCTCGATGATCGTCCCGCGATAGTCGAGCTGCTTCTTGGGAATCTTCTCGAAATCGGCTAAAAGCTCTTCAACGGCCGGGCGGTCATGAGTATCCAGGCTCCCAATGACGATGTCCTGCCCGCGCTTCTTACGGCGTGATGATTCATCAAGGAGGGCATAGGACTTCCCGACTCCGGGAGCATAGCCTAGGAAGACCTTCAGGCGGCCTCCGGCATCAGGATTGGTAGTTGACTCTAGCATTTGAAAATGGGTTCGGCGGGCTAACTGCCGACGTTCTCTTTCATATCCACGGTGAGCATGGCATCCAGCCACCGCTGCAGTCCGCTGGAGAGGTCCTCGATTCGCAAGCTGTTGCTTGGTGGGAGCTCGGCATTTTGCCACAGATAATTGGCCAGTGCCTCTTCGCACAGGGCGTGCCAAAAAGCATCGCCGGCGGGAACGGTATCAGAGTCGATGTACGCCTTCACAAGCTCGATAACGTACGCGGGCAGAGTCACTTTGACCTGCACGGGTTTGTCATCGGCATGGCGAACCAAGAACGACGCAGTCTTATCCGCGTCCTTGACGGTGCCATGGTCCTCGTTTGCTTCAGGATCGACGTCGAAGCTGAAACCGTTAATAGTGGTGCGGGTGAATTCGCGGCACACAAGGCCAATTGGCACAGCGAGCATTTTCACAGCCGGCTTCTCTAGCGCAGACTCAACAGCGGTCCGAAGGGTGTTTGCCGTGAAAGGTTTGCGAAGGAAGTCAGACGCGCCCGCGTGGATGGAATCGAGCGCCAAATCGATGGTTCCAAAAGCGGTGATCATGATCGACCGCGTCTCGGGCGCCTTTTTGTAAATTGCCTGCTGGACGTCCATGCCTGAGAGCCCTGGCATTCGCTGATCGATTAGCACGAGGTCAAAGGCATTTTGGGTCGCTTTTTTAATGCCGTCTTCCCCGTCCGCGGCAGTTTCTACCTCGTACCCGGCATGTTCCAATGCGAGGCGGATCATCGTCCGTATGTTTGCCTCGTCGTCGATAATGAGTATTTTTGAACTCAAATTGAGATATCTCCGGCTACGGTGGAGTCCGTGTTCAGATCAAAACTGAACGCGCTTCCCTTGTGAAGTTCGCTTTCGACCTTCATTTCTCCACCATGTGCCTTTACAATCGTTTGCACTATCGATAAACCCAGGCCAGCCCCACCTTGGGTGGCACCAGGCACCTGCACAAACCGATCAAAGATCCGCGCCAGGTAATCCTCTGGAATTCCCTCACCGGTGTCTTCGACACGAAAGGTTACATGATTGTTAGACGCCAATGCACGGATTTTGACGCCTCCGCCCGAAGGAGTGTGACGAATTGCGTTATCCAGCAGGTTCACCAGCACTCGCGAAATCTGGCTTCTGTCGGCGCGAACAGATCGTAAACCCAGGTCTTCTACCTGTTCTAAATGTACTCCCTTGGCCTCGGCCTTGGCCTTCACGCTTTCGACGGATTGTCGCACAAGATCGTAAGGTGAAATGAGCTCAAATCGAGGTGGGGAAGTACCCGCTTCCAACCTGGTCACATCAAGCAGCTCGCGCATGAGCTTCTCCAGGCGGTCAAGGTCCTCTTGCTGGGCGCCAATGATTTCCTTCTGAATCGGCGTAAGCTCGCCCGCTGCGCCTTCCTGGAGTAATTGCACGCTAAGCATCAGGGAAGTGACAGGCGTGCGCAACTCGTGCGAGGCAACCCCGATGAATTCGTTCTTTAGTCGGTCAAGTTCGCGAAGGTGGGAGATGTCTTCCAGAACCGCCACGCAGCCTAGTGTCGCTCCCTCATCGTCTTTCATGGGGTTTGCTCGCAGGCGATAAGTTCGCTCAGTTTCTCCGACCTTAATGGGGACCAACGCCGTTTCATCTTCATTCGCTGAGACGCGATCTTCCTTGACTGCGTTCTCGATTGCCCGAACGATGCGTCGGTCGCCGATATGCTCCACGATCGGTGTTCGCGGCGTCGCCGGCGTAGGGCCGAATAGGCCCTCCGCTGCCTTATTTAGAAACACGATTCGGCCCTTGGCATCGGTGACGATGACCGGGTCGTACAAAAACTCCAGGGCGACGTCAGCCATGCGCTCTGCGCGGTGCAATCGACGCTCTTCGCTTCGGCGCAGATCCTGTAGGTTTGCGGCCATAGAGTTAAAGGAGGTTGCCAAAGCGCCAATCTCGTCGTCCCTATCGATCTCGATCCGGTGTGTCAAGTCACCCGAACCAATCGATTCCGCCTGCTCGGCCATGGAGGCAAGCGGCTGTAGGGCGAACCGAACGACGCCGTAAGCTAGTAGGACTGCAAGCACCAATGCCACGGCGGTGAGTCCCACACTTCCAAACGCCGCGCGCCGTGCCTCATCCTTGACCTTGTTGTTGGCCTTCATGATCTCGCCCTGATTGATCACGACAAGGAAGCGGGTGTCCTCATCCATGAGCTGAAGCAGGGGCCGAATGACCTGGGTATATCGCTCTTCCGCCTGGACCGTCGTCGATGGTATATGGGTAAATAGCGTGTCCTCGGCTACTTTATGGTAGGCGCCCATCTGGGTCAACATCTCCTTAAGCGCCGTCTGCTGCCTGGGATCAGTCTCGGTGGCCGCAGCGTTATAGGCATTGACGAGGTCTGGCCAGGATACGCTGAACTCGCGCTGTGCCTCATCGATATGCCCTGAAAGCATCAGGTTCATAGCGCCCGTCTGCCTTGCCAACCCATGCTGCATCTCCTGAGCGGCGAGAGCGCCCTTGAAGTTGCCGGTCATGACGCGGTCGATGGAGGTGCCTAGTTGGAAGAAGGTCGTAATGGCGTAGCTCATTACGATTCCCATGAGCAGCACCAAAATAAGGTGGCTCACAAGGAGCTGAAACCGCAGGCTGCGCATCTAAACTACCGTGACGGACGAGGAAGGGAAATCGGCGCTACGTGAGAGCATATAGACCTCGACCTGTTCGCCGGAGCGAATGTCTAGGTCCCAGAAGCTCCTCAGAACCTCGCATCCTAGGATGCTGGCGAGTCTGGACTCGATGTCTTTTCGTGTGATGCTTCGAAGCTCTCTTCGAGCGCTCTTAATAAGCTTCCGCCCTTCTTCGGTATCGGAAAGGCTTTCTTCGGTCGGTGTGTAGATGCCTGAGCTGTAGATGATCACCATGTCGCTCACAATGTGAGCGCGCAAAGTTTTGGGCGCCCAACCTTGCTGGTCGTGGTGGTACTTTGTGGCGGCCTCCGCCACTTGCATTTCAATCGGATCGCTGGTGATTGTGTTCACGGTCCTACCCTGCATCATACTACGTTCCCTTGGCTTTGAGGGACGCCAATTAAGTTGTGCGTGTTCGGATGATCCTGGCCCCCGCACCGAAATCACATCCCATCGCAAATCCGACGAGGCCCAGTCCCGCGCCAACACGCCTCATGTCCTGGACGCTCCTGATCTTCCAATATTGTCATTCTGGAGCGAAGCAGAGGCGAAGCGATAGAATCTGCCCACAGGCTCTTGGTTCCGTTTGAGCATCCCCCATCCGGAACGCATCCCGGAAGCTTCGGCATTGAAAGCACCTTCTTAGTCTTACGGTCCAAGAAGACCAGGGTCTGATCACGGGATAAAACAGGGTTGTTAGGCTGGTAAAAATGGGTAATAAATGCTTTGACTCACCAAAATGATGGTATACTAGGTATGTGAAAGCAAATCTGACTCCGACAACGCTTACCGAAGCAATACTTCACTTCTCAGATAAACAGACTGCATTTGAGTTCGTGAAGCAACTTCGCTGGCCTAATGGACCTGCGTGTCCTGCCTGTGGTTGCTCGGAGTATTACTTCCTGGTCAAGCGCAATGTTTGGAAGTGCAAGGCATGC
>JBBQMJ010000049.1:0-12629 GCA_038328815.1 Fimbriimonadales bacterium
GATGATTCCATTCCGGATGGGGATGGTTCATCGCTATGGTCAAGACTCTTCAAGCACAAGGCGGCTTAAGATAATGAAAACATATGCGGTTACAAGTGGGAAGGGCGGAGTTGGCAAAACGAATCTTAGTGCTAACCTAGCGATTGCATTAGCTTCTCGGAGCCAACGAGTGTTAGTTTTTGACGCCGATATTGGCCTTGCCAATCTGGACGTCATCCTGGGGATCAAATCGCAGTTCAAGCTCCAGCATGTTCTGCTCAACGAGAAGCGCCTTTCAGAGATTATTCAGAAAGGTCCAGGCGGCATCCAATTCGTCGCGGGCGGGTCTGGCATCGAATCGCTGGTGCAAATGGACGGCCCAGCGGGCGATATTTTCCTCTCAGAGATTTCAGAGCTCGAAGCGAACAACGATGTGTTGATCTTTGACACGGGGGCTGGGCTCGACGAGAACGTCATGAAGTTCCTAAGCGTCGCAGACGAGATTCTGCTTGTGATCACCCCTGATCCGGCGAGCATGACCGACAGCTACGCGACAGCAAAAGCAATTTTCAAGCGCAAGCCGATGGCCTGTATTAAAGTGATCATGAACATGGTCGACGACGAGGCGGAAGCTAAAGCGGTCTATGCTCGAATGAACTCGGTCTGCCAGGAGTTTATTGGGCGCTCACTGGGATTTGCCGGATATGTTCGAATGGATCCCAAGGCGACGACCTATATCCGCCAGCGAAAGCCCTTTATCATCGGCGATCCAAGGCTTGACGCGTCGCAAGACATTACGCGAATGGCTTCCAGATTGCTGGGCGACGTGTATATTCCGACCGGCCAAACGCTCGCAGACCGCTTGCGTAACCTCTACCGAAAGACAACGGCTGTTCGCGGCCTGATCGAAACGAGCGGAGTGTTGGAAAAAATCGGACTTCGATAGGAAACGTACGCTTTAACGTAGAAATGATTGTCAGAAAATATGACCTTGTTTCAAGCCACCGCCGTCGTTAACGGCGGTATCCTACGAGTCCCTTGATGAAAAAAGGCCCCCTGAATTCCGAAGCATTCCTCCAGTGCGCCGGATGTAAGAAGATTCTATTCGCTGTCGAGTTCGAGCAGAACCTGAGGGTGTGCCAGCATTGCGGGCACCATCACAGGCTATCGGCCTCGCATCGAATTGAATTGACTTTCGATCCCGGCTCGTTTGATGAGATGGATAGCGACTTGCGCTCTCAAAATCCGCTGGAGTTTCCTGACTACGCGGATAAGCTTCAACTTGCGGAGCAGAAGACGGAGGTCTTCGACTCAATCGTCTCCGGCATCGCCCGAATGGACGGCACGCAAGTCAGTGCAGCAGTTGCTGACTTCGCGTTCATGGGCGGTTCGATGGGCTCGGTGGCAGGCGAAAAAATCACGAGAACGCTTGAGCGTGCTGCCGATCGAAAGATTCCCGCGATTATCTTCTGCGCGAGCGGCGGCGCCCGGATGCAAGAGGGCCTTCATAGCCTGATGCAGATGGCCAAGACGACTGCCGCTGCCCAACGGTGCGCCGAAGCTGGTGCACCTTACATAGCGGTTTTTACCGATCCTACGATGGCCGGAGTACTGGCCAGCTATGCAAGCGTGGCGGATGTGATTCTTGCTGAGCCTAAAGCTTTGGTTGGTTTTGCTGGCGCTCGCGTTGCAAAGCAGGCTGGTGTCAGCAAAGTCCCCGACGATTTCCAGACTGCAGAATTTGTCCATGGGCACGGCATGATCGACCGCATAGTCGCTCGAAAAGATATGAGGCAAACGCTCACAACGCTCGTCAAAATCTTGAGCAACGTGACGCCTGCCAACGACGAACCAGAAACCGAGGAGTCGCTCAGTGGCTAAGACTTGGCGCGAATGGGAGAGGCCCTTAATCGAATTGGAAGAAGGCATTGCAAAGCTCAAGGTTATGGCAAGAGATGCTGACCCGGCGAAGAAGGCGGAACTGGAAGGCATGGTGTCCGACTACGAAAGGCGTCGTGACAATTACATCGAGGTTATGTACAGTCGCCTCGGTCCCTGGGAGAAAGTATTGGTAGCACGCGCGGACAAGCGACCTTACACGTTGGACTACATCAACGCGATCTTCACAGACTTCGTCGAACTCGAGGGCGACCGCAGATTTGGGGCCGATCACGCGATTGTTGGCGGACCTGCTCGCCTTGACGGCATGCCTTGCATCATTGTCGGCCATCAAAAGGGTCGAAATATCCAAGAGAGGCAATTCAGAAACTTCGCGATGGCCAAGCCCGAGGGCTACCGCAAGGCCATCCGCCTTTTTGATATGGCGGACCGATTTGGACTGCCAGTTTTTTCCTTTATTGACACGCCTGCAGCCGATCCCGGCGTGGAAAGTGAGTCGCGCGGTATTTCCGAAGCGATCGCAGCGTCGATGTTCAAAATGTTTGAGCTGACCGTCCCGACCGTCGCCGTAATCGTTGGCGAGGGTGGAAGCGGCGGCGCTATTGGCATTGCTGCATCGAATCGAGTGCTAATGCAGGAGCATGCGATCTACTCCGTTATTCCTCCAGAGGGTTGCGCGGCCATCCTATGGCGAAGCCCCGAGAAGGGCGCTCAAGCGGCAACTGCCTTGAAGCTCACGGCGCAATACGCGCTTGAATTCAGCTTGATCGATGAAATCATCGAAGAGCCTAGGGGCGGAGCCCACAGAGATTTGATCGTGGCCGCCGGCCTCGTGAAAGAGGGCCTCCTCTTGAACCTTGAGAACCTCAAGGGAATGTCAGGAAAAGAACTGAAAGAAGCACGGTATCAAAAGTTCCGCAAGATGGGCACCTACGACTGCGTCTGAACAGTTGGCGCTTCTGGCTGCCAAGTCCAGCCAAAGTGATCGAATACAAGGTAGGTAAGAGTTGCCCCGGCAAGGCCGACAAAGACTCCTGCTAAGACGTCAGTAGGCCAATGAACGCCTCGGTAGATGCGGCTAAGACCAACAAGCGAAGCCCAACTCGTGGCTAGCCACCCAACCCAAGCTTTATTGGTTTTTCGCGTCATCAGCACCAACATAAGGGCCACTCCGAAGGCCGACGACGTATGGCCGCTAGGAAAGCTGTTCGCAAAGAATTTCTCCTGAATAATCGAATAGCTGAGATTACTGGGCCGATCTCTAGGGACAACGTAATTCTTAATCACGTCGCAGATGAGCAGCCCTGAAACGCCTTCTGCTACTAATAGCGGCAATACATATTTCCTTCCCGCTTTGGCGAAGAGCAGGCAGAGAATGATTGCCGATATCACGGCGCCAAGCCCCGTGTAGCTGAAGATAAGAAAGATCGGGTCTAGCCAGTCGTTACGCCATCCCTGATTGATCTCCCGGAAGAGTTGTTGATCCAATCTCCAGAGTGCGTCCACTTGGCAAGTATACGGTCCTGCGCGGACCCTCGCTAAAGAGCTAAAATCAACCTGTGAGGAGATATGAGGGAAGCGGCGTTCCCGCAGGGTCGCGAATTGCCGTAGTGGCTAACGACGCCATCGGGAACTTTGTTGTATCGACCCCCCTACTGCAGATGCTCCGCACTGCCCATGCGCCATCGACGCTTGACTACTTTGGCGGAAAGCGGACCATTGAACTTCAGCGAGCTTCCGACCTGTTTGATTGGTCCTTTCCACTCCACGGCTCAAATGAAACCGAAGCTTTGGAAGCGATAGCAACCAGGAAACCGTACGACATGGTAGTCAATGTGGAGACTTCGGACTTCGCCAAGCGAATGACGGAGGCGTTGTGCGACGAGAACACCTTCGTCGTGGGACCTTGCCACAAAGGCGGCGAGGATCTGCCCTGTTCGAACGACGCTCAAGGCAAACTCAGTGCCGACAGGGAGTGGATTTCCGAAGACGTTACAAAGCGCCATCCGATCCTCACAACCGGATTTATCGGGGAGATATTCTGCCGCTTGGCCTATTTGGAAGGACCAATCCCACGCTACAAAGTGCCCTGCGCCGATCCCGATACGGGCCTTCCCAATGTGCTGATCGCGACTGCTGCTAGTCTTCCCGAAAAGCTTTGGCCAATCGATAATTGGTGCTACGTTCTCTCAAAATTGCAGCAGCGCGGTGCAAGGGCCGGGTTGCTTGGAGCGAAGCCGAGCGACCAGATGGGTTGGAAGGGGGCAGAGTCTGAGCAGCGACTGATAGATGACGGGCTGGTCGATGACTTTCGCGGCATGTTCACGATGCCGCAAGTGGTCGGCGCGCTATCAAAGGTCTGCGCCGTGCTGACTATCGACAACGGCATTCTCCATCTTGCAACCGCAGCCGAAACCCCAACCGTCGGGTTATTTCGTCACGGCATTCACCGCCTTTGGGCGCCACCCAGTTCGAACCTAACGGTGCTTACGGCGGGCGAGGGATACGAGGTCTCCGAGATTGGAGTTGATCGCGTTTTGGAGGCGATCGAACTTGCCCTCTGATCGGGTCGTTGTCGTCTTGAAGGGGTTTTTGGGTGACGCCGTTATGGCTGCGCCGCTCATTAATGGCCTGTTTGCCGCCTCTAAGCAAGTCGCGATCGCGACAACGCCTACCGTTCATGAATTGCTAAGCGCACCGCATCGCAACTTCGAGTTCATCCCTGTCACTCGTTCGCGCAAGATGATCGATACATTGAGGTTCGCCTCTCAACTGCGAAAGGGCAAATTTGGGACGGCCCTTATTGTCAATCGCAGCTTAAGGTCGGCCCTTTCGGTGCGACTTGCAGGAATCAAAGTGAGGTCAGGCCACGCCACTGACAACCGTGCTGTGCTTCTAACCCACTCGCTGCCGTATGATTTGGAACGGAACGAAGCGGAATGCTATCTCGATCTCGGCAGGGCAGTGGGCATCAACCTACCTCTTGCCCATCCCACCCTATACGTATCCAACGAGGAAAGCGCTAGAGGAAACGCCTTTCTCGAGGGCGCCACGGTCGCAGTCCAGCCAGGTGCAAGCTTCTGGGGGAAGAGAATCCCAATCCCTGTCCTTGTCGACCTCATAGCTGATATGCATGATAATTGCCTTAAAATTGCCCTTGTCGGGGGCTCCGATGAGTACGCTGCTCGCGATGAACTCCTTGCGGAGTCGAAATTGCCGGTCGTTGACTTGGTTGGCAAAACCAAGATTAGGGAGAGCCTGGGCTTACTGAAGAACTTGCGCCTCGTTGTCGGCGGTGATACGGGGCTTATGCACTTGGCTGCGGGCGTAGGAGCGCCAACCTTGACCATTTTCAGCGGTAACAAACCAGTCACCAAGTGGGCACACGACTATGAACCACACCGCTTCATGCTTGCTCCGGATGGAGACATGAACAATGTGAAGGCATCCGAAGTTATCCGAACGGCACAGGAGATGATCGCTAGGGAATGAGCCGTTCGGGCGCCTTCTTGGTGACCCTGCTTTTCGTCGCGGCGCATGCGGCGGCTGATCGCACCGCTTTGATCTTCATACGGCCCGACGCTGCCGGACCTCACGCTGACATCCACACTTACGTCCACCCGAACTGGGTCCTCTGGCCAGCCCCCGTGGGCGATGAGGGTCTAAACCGGCTCCTATCAGTCGCTTCCGGCATCGATCTACTGGGCGAACCCGGAGATACCGAATTTCGGCAAACGGGGGAAGGCAAACCCTGGACTGCAACGGCCATTAGCTCCTTGAAAACCCGCGGGTTCTTCAGGGCGAGATCGGATTCAATTGGCGAAATTCATCCGATTGCCATTGAAACAGCCGGCATGACGGTGAGCCACGCCGCTCTCGTCGTGGCCCTTGATTTCGACGGACGAGCTCACACTGCGCCATTCAAAGCCGATATCATCGAAAACGAATGCGCCATTTACAGCGCCACTGGATGGGATGACGCAGTCGCACTGTCTTATAAGGTGGATAGGACGATCGTTGTCGAGTACTCGCCACAGGCGGGCAACGATCGTTGGACTCGCATGTGGCTTTTCGGCCACTGGCCGGACGGTTTGCCAGACGAAATGGGCGTTCCTGGCCTCATTCACGCGTCAAGCGTGCTCAAACTTCTGGCCAGACCGAGGAAATTTGTATGGACTGCGACGAAGCGCTCTTGGGCAGGAGCTAACCGGTGGCTGGAGTTTGTCCGCGTTGCCGGCGTCGAGACTCAAGCGGCCATTGGCGCGCTGGCCCTAATAGTCCTAGCGCTTTCCGTATCGACGCTGTCCAGGGAGCGACGCTCAAATATCGTAATGGGGGCACT
This sequence comes from Fimbriimonadales bacterium, assembly GCA_038328815.1. Lineage (GTDB taxonomy): Bacteria > Armatimonadota > Fimbriimonadia > Fimbriimonadales > Fimbriimonadaceae > JBBQMJ01. Next base: position 6,221 of record JBBQMJ010000049.1, read on the forward strand.
TAGAGCCATTTTGCTCTTGCCCTCGGCAGTTCTCCTAGCTGGAAACGTTGCCTACGGGCTTGGCCTACAAGCATGGTGGCCGGCCATCATTTGCATTCTGAGCCTTGAATTCGTCCTAAGCTGGTTCTTTACTCGCCTTTTACGGCGTTACGAAGTCCACGACCTATTCGGCATCGCAGCCATTTCGCTCTTCGCGACGATGGCCACAAATCCGCTCTGGTCCTTTTACAGCCCAATACTTGGCCATCTAGAACTGCCTTATAGCCCGCAATGGGTGGGCGTGTTCTCGGCGTCGGTGGCTGCCACGATGGCTTATGGAAGGGAAATCAAGTTTCAATTTTTGCTGATTCCAATACTGGCCGCGATGGCTTCGGCATGGTTTCTAAGCCAACAGCGCGACTTCGTAACCGTCGTCCTTGAATGTGCCGCTGTTATTCTGGGATGCAACCTCTTAAGTGGCCGGATTCTTCTTCTCGCGGCGTTCTTAAGTTCGGACCTTCTAAAGCTGCAGCACTGGGCTTGGACCCCCGCCGGATTGTTTCACGATTATGGTCAGCGAGGGGCGATTGATCTGGCAAGGCACGTCCTCTTCTTCGCCTCACTTGGCTTTGTTTCCCTTTGCATGACGCTCGCCATGGCATCGGCAATGGCTGACAAGTTCTTTTGGCATGAAGCAAGAGCGGCATTCAAGCGCGACCAGAATCGAGCGCTATTTTGGCTGTCAGGCTTCGCGGCCGTCCAAGGAATTGCCAACCCCGAGATGCTTACGGCGGCCTACTACATCGTGTTCGCGGCTATTCTCGCTTTTCTTTACGACTGCTTAAGGGCGGTGTAACCATTCGTTCATTCTAGAGACTGCGATGCCGCTTGCACCCGGGTCCCGAATCAAGGCCGTTTCCGAGCCGGGGCTATATTTGAGACCGATCCCTGCAAGCAGATCGTACGGCATCTCTCCCGTCGTTTGGATCATCAGATGATAAAGCTCAGTCAGATCGCGACCTGACACCTCGTTCAAGGCCCTGTGGATTCCGTCCACATCATAACCTGGCGCTGGAAGCTTATATTTCTTATACATCAGCCGCATGACGTCGTCCAACGATTTTGCTCCGCCGGTTTCAGAGCGAATCACGGCATCGAAAATGAGGCCAGCGACGAGCCCCTTATTGTAATAGCTGAGATCGCCGACTCCGGCGCCACCGCTTTCCCACGCCCGACGGGAGCAATCCTCGAGCGTGACCGACTCGCGGTTTGATGAATCCTGCAATCGGTTAATTTGTTGACCCAGGCGAAATGCCAGCCACCTTGAGTCCAGCACGCCGCTGCGATATGCGGTTATGTAGGCGTAGTAATCCGTCACTCCCTCCGCGAACCATAGGTTTCCGGTGAGCACGGGCTGGGTGTAATCGAAGGGTCCAAGGACCACAGGCCGTATCTGTTTCACGTTCCAGGCATGGAAATACTCATGGGTCGCGAGCTCATCCAGGTTGAGTGCCGCCGAATTTGAGACGGCCTGCACATTGCTTGCCCGGTGCTCGAGGCCCCCTGCAAAGTTGCCCACCGCCAAATGGATGATGTAGGTATATCGCTTGAACGAAGCGCCGCCGAAGAGTTTGATGGCGGGCGCGCTCAGAGCCATAAGTCGCCTTGTTTCAGCCTTGGTATTGCAGTTGATCTGGCCCTCTGGGCCGACGAAGACAACATCAAACAGGATGCCCATTACGGTGGAAGAGTCTCGCACAAACTTGCCCATTTGGATCGGGTGATCCACAAATTCGTCGTAGCTATTCGCCGAGTAGCTACCGTCGCCAACCGGGTCCATGGATGTCGCCACATCCCAACCCGAAGGCAGCAGAATCTTCAGGTTCATGCGCTCCTTCATCCGGTCGTCTAGGTACATGAACGCAGCAGGGCCATTGACGTAACCGCTCGTATCGTCCATGTGAACAGCGAAGAAGCCAAGTCCGGGATCGTCGCCAAGGACTTTGTAATGCACGGTGAGGGGCGACCGCTTAGGGTTTAGAACCGTCCAAGTCCGGCTGTCTTCATGCTCTATTTTTAGTTCCTTGCCGTCCTCATCGGTTGCTTTGAAGGCACCGATTTTGTTCTGGTTGTTTAAGATTAAGTAGTAACCGGGAACCCAAGCTGGAAGGTGAAAGGACTCGCTGCTTTTGTGGGAATCCATCTCAAGGGTCACGCCCACGGTTTGCGAAGCGATATCCGGACGCAGCGTGTATTTAAGATCAGCCCGCAAGGAAAGCGGCAGGGCTAAGAGGCTTAGAAATAAAAGTCTTAATCGCATGAGGTGTTGCAGGGAAGACGGCCTTATCTGGCAAATTATCAGACGTGCATGTCCTTACGCTAAGTTTCCTAGTTTCAATCCTGCCATTTACTTTTCTGAACGCAAACCTCGCTGCCTCCAGTTCAACTACGGCTGTCCTTCGCGTGCAGGCGGCTAAACAGGAGCCGAAGGATACGACCGATCTGATACCCAAACCTTGGGCAGATCCAGGCTTTCATCAACTCATTTGGATTCAATCCCCAAACTTTGGACCGCGTCCTAAGGATGCAGTGGTCGATACCATTGTGGTCCACTCGACCGTAATCCCAACACTGCTGCAGACGGTGGAAGCGTTTTGCCGCGCGAACAGCCAAGTGAGCGCGCATTTTACGATCGGCAAGGATGGATCGATTGTCGAGAACGTGTCGACCTTTGACCGCGCTTGGCACGCTGGAGTCAGCAAGGATAAAGAAGGACGCACGAACCTCAATAACTTTTCTGTGGGAATTGAACTCGTGAACCTCAATGACGGCAAGGACCCGTATCCAGACCAGCAAGTGCTTTCCTTGCGCTACTTGATCCTGGCTCTAAAGCGACGTTTCCCACTGAAATATGTGACCAGCCATGAATACATCGCCGTGCCCCATGGCCGCAAGAGTGACCCACTTGGATTCCCATGGGCCTCGTTGGAAGGGATGGATTTGGAGTTAGTGCACTAGAGCCCGGACTCATCGAACGCTTGTTTCATGTCTGCGATAAGGTCCTTGGCATCTTCCAGACCGGTATAAAGTCGGATAAGGTGCCTCTTTTCGCTGTAGCCCATGGGCTGAACCTGTAGGGGCACGACGAGGCTCTCGAATCCGCCCCAACTCACGCCAAGTGTGAAGAGCTTGAGGGACTCTGTAAAGACCTTGATTTTCTCAAAGTCTTGGTCCTTCGGCTCGAATGACAAAAGCCCGCCAGAGCCGCGCATCTGGGACTCAAATAGGTGTTTCTGAGAGAAGGTTGGCAGGCCCACATGATGGACACAGTCGACCGCTTTGCTGGCTTCGAGCCACGCCGCAACTGCGTTCCCAGTTTCCCGGTGACGTGCCATGCGGATGGGCAGCGTTCTTAGACCGCGAGTCAAGAGCCAGGCGGGGAATGGGGCCAGAGCGCAGCCAAACAAGTTGATCTCGTATTTGAGGATCGGCAGCATTCGCTCCTCGCTCGCGCAAATCGCGCCCGCGATGATATCGCTGTGGCCAGCCATGTACTTGGAAGCGCTGTGAAGGACGAAATCGACGCCGAACTCAGCCGGATTCTGGAATAGCGGCGTGCTATAAGTGTTGTCGATCATTGTGACAACGCCTTTCTCTTTCGCGGCTCTGCAAATGGCGCTCAGATCTTGGAGCCGAAACACAAAGGTACTGGGCGATTCCAAGTAGAGAATCTTGGTGGATGGCGTGATCGCGTCGATCATCTCGTCGGCGCAGAGGCCATCGACGTAGGTTGTCGTTACGCCGAACTTGGGAATGTATTCGTCGAGGAAGTCCCGAACTGGTCCGTAGCAAGTGTCCACCGAGACGATATGGGAATCCTTTTCCAAGTTCGCCATTAGGGCAAGAGCAATTGCACCCATGCCAGACCCCGTTAGACGGCAGCGTTCCGTGCCCTCAAGGGCTGCGATCTTCTTTTCAGCCAGGTCAACGGTGGGATTGGCGACCCGACTGTACACGTAAGGTGGCTCACCGGAATAGTTGTTGGCGATGCCTTGATAGGCATCCACCGTTTCAAATGCAAAGTTGGACGACTGGAATATTGGGGGAGCGATTGAGCCCAGGTTTCGAGTTTCCTCGCCCAGATGTTGGAGAAGCGTGCTCGGCCCCAAGTCGCGGTAGTCCATGTCTCTTGCTAAAGTAGCAGATCGATTTGGTTTCGCGCCGCCTTACGTTCCAATGTCTTCAAATTTAAAATATCTATTGCTTCCACTTTGAAACAAACGAAAATGGAACCTTTATGAACAGGGCCAGTCCAACGATCACCTGCTCCAAATACACGCGCTATATTCGCTAAAGCTTCCTAAGGTTACCGATGAAACGTAAACCGCTCGTCGAGGCGTACGCCCAGGACATCGTTGATACTGTTCGAGAGCCGCTGCTTATGCTGGACACCACATTGCGTGTCCGTAGCGCCAACCGTGCCTTCTACCAGACATTCCAGGTTTCGCCCGAAGAGACTGAAAACCAACTCATCTATGAGCTAGGCAACGGGCAGTGGGACATTCCTGATCTACGAACCTTGTTGGAGGATGTGGTCCCCAAGAGTTCGGTCTTCAACGATTTTGAGCTTGAGCACACGTTCCCGGTCATCGGCCGCCGGATCATGCTATTAAACGCTCGCAAATTGAGGCCCGGTAGCCATGCCGAGTTGCTTGTTTTGGCGATGGAGGATGTAACAGAGCGTCGACGCTCTGAAGCCGATCTGAAAGCGATCGAAACTTACGCCCAAAATATCGTCGATACGGTCCGCGAGCCCCTCTTGATTCTCGACACGACCCTAAGGGTTCGCTCTGGCAATCGCGCGTTCTACCAAACGTTCCAAGTAACCCTTGAAGAGACCGAGAACCAACTCATCTACGAGCTCGGCAACGGCCAGTGGGATATCCCCGATCTACGAACGCTGCTAGAGGATGTCGTTCCCAAGAGTTCGGTCTTCAACGATTTCGAGTTAGAGCATACGTTCCCGGTGATCGGGCGACGCATCATGCTCCTGAACGCACGAAAGCTGCAGGCGGGCCATCACGGAGAGCTACTAGTTCTCGCAATGGAAGACGTCACCGAGCGACGTCGCGCCGAAGCAGACTTAGAGGCGATCGAGACCTACGCACAGAACATCGTGGACACGGTCCGTGAACCACTTCTGATTCTCGACACGACGTTAAGGGTGCGCTCCGGCAACCGCGCCTTCTACCAGACCTTTAAGGTCAGTCTTGAGGAAACCGAAAACCGCCTCATTTACGAACTAGGCAACGGTCAATGGGACATCCCCGATCTGCGGACCCTCCTTGAGGACGTCGTCCCAAAGAGTTCGGTTTTTAACGACTTTGAACTCGCCCACACGTTTCCCATCATCGGCCGTCGAGTCATGCTGCTCAATGCCCGGAAGCTTCAGGCTGGGCACCATGGCGAACTGCTAGTACTAGCAATGGAAGACGTTACCGAACGCCGGCGCGCCGAGGAAGAGGTTGCCAAGGCCAAAGAAGCAGCGGAGACTGCCAATAAGACGAAGAGTCTATTCCTAGCCAACATGAGCCACGAGCTTCGGACTCCGCTTAACGCGATCCTCGGGTACTCCGAGATGCTTCATGAGGAAGCGAACTTGAGAGAACTAGACAAGTTTGGAGCGGACTTGGGAAAGATCAACGCAGCAGGAAGGCACTTGCTGGCTCTAATTAACGACATCCTCGATCTGTCCAAAATCGAAGCCGGCAAGATGGAGTTGTATCTCGAGAACTTCGACTTATCGAACATGATCGATGAAGTTGCATCGACCATTCAACCCATGGTCGAAAAGAATGATAATACGCTCCGGATTGAACTCTCGGAAGACCTCGGCTCAATGCACGCCGACCAAGTCAAGGTAAGGCAGGGTCTCTTTAACCTCCTTTCTAATGCGGCAAAATTCACCCACAAAGGCAGCATCAATTTGGACGCGAGCAGGGAAGTCATGGATGGACACGAGTGGATTGTTTTTCGGGTCGCCGACACAGGAATAGGTCTGAGCGCAGAACAGATCGTCAAGCTCTTCCAAGACTTCACTCAAGCTGACCCATCGACCACCCGGAAGTTTGGCGGCACGGGGCTCGGACTGGCCCTGACAAGACGTTTCTGCCAGATGATGGGCGGAGACGTGACCGTCCACAGCATCCCTGGCGAGGGCAGTATTTTCACGATCAAGTTGCCCGTAAATGTCCAGCCAAGAGTGGAGGCGCCGCCAATACCAATAGCTGCCCTGCTCGGTCTTCCGGAGTTTGAATCAGGGGCCACTCTCGACTCCCCGACGCCTTCAACATGCGTTCTCGTCATCGATGACGACCCCATTCAACGTGACCTGATGAGCCGCTTCCTTTCGAAGGAGGGTTTTTCGGTT
>JBBQMJ010000050.1:0-12571 GCA_038328815.1 Fimbriimonadales bacterium
GTCGTGTTGCCGGGTGCTCGGAAGGATGAGCGATCGCTGTTGTACTGAAACACCGGAGTGATGGTGGGAAAGAATGCAGCGAGGGACTGAGCGACCGAGCTGCGAGCGCTCGCGTAATCGTAAACTGCGGCCTTCACGGTGCCATTTCGGTCCTTGGCCATTTTCAAAGCGTCATCCAGAGACAGCGTTCCCGCACTAGTCGGGCTGTCCTGGGCCAGCGCCACACCGAGGGAGCAAAGGGTCGAGGACGCGACGACAACGCAAAGAGCAAGATTTCTTAAAGCAAACCGCACGGGCCATAAGTTACCGCTTCGAGCCCACCAAGGCTGCGCCATTGTGACTTTGGACCTCCGAAGGCGAGTAAGAGAACTTTCAGGCGAGAGATTTTTCGAAAATTTTCTTTGGGACTGACCTAACTCGGAAACTTGCTTCCGGTGGGCGGGGTCGTAAAACCGTTGGAAACAACTTTTATCTAAATGGAGAATGAAAGGAGGCTTAGAATGGCAACCGAAAACAAGAAAAGCGGCCGAGGCTTCGCCGGTATGGACCCAGAGAGACAGCGAGAAATATCGAGGAAGGGTGGCGAAGCTAGCCACGGCGGCGGACGAACAGCAAATAAGAGCAGCGCGGACGCTTCTGCAAAGAAGAAGTAATCCTGCTCTCTATAGTGCTTAGGCCGGGCACCTAACCCCGGCCGGGCGCGCGACAAGCTTTGGGCTGCCCTGACATTTTAAGCGGCGGTAACATTTGATTTCCTGGATTTACGGCAAACAACAGCCGTGGAGACACGCTCTCGAATGTTAAGGCGTAGATTCAGTTGGCTCCCGAGCTTGTCAAGAAATGAAAACAGAAAATACGACGGCCAGCACGTTGGTCGACATCCAGAGCACCCCGGACGAGAGAAACATCCCCATCGACCGCGTGGGCGTGCGAAACGTGAAGTATCCGATGCATGTTCGGGTACGCGACGATGGAATGCAACAAACGGTTGGTAATTTCACGTTGACGGTCGATCTGCCACGCGAATTCAAGGGCACCCACATGAGCAGGTTCCTGGAGGTTCTCTCCCAACACAACAACGACCTGAGCCCGGAAACTATTCCTCAGATTCTTGATGATTTGCTTGAACGACTAGCTGCGGAGGCTGCCCATCTAGAAGTGCGCTTTACATTCTTCCGTGAGAAATCGGCCCCAGTCACGGGTCGCACAGGCATGATGGGCTACGAGTGCGGTTTCATCGCGACCGGAGGCAAGCTTACGGATTTTGAAATCGAGGCAACAGTCCCCGTGACAACTCTGTGCCCATGTTCCAAGGAAATTGCCGATCGAGGCGCCCACAACCAGAGAGGTTACGTTAAGGTGAACGTGAAGCCTGACGGCCTTCTATGGCTTGAGGAGATCATCGACATGGTGGAGGCTTGCGGCTCGGCACCGTTATATCCAGTGCTGAAGCGCCCCGACGAGAAGTTTGTCACCGAGCAGGCCTACGACAACCCGAGGTTCGTTGAGGACATGGTGCGAGAGGTCGCGATAGCTTTTGACAAGCATCCTCTGATTTCATCTTATGAAATCGAGGTCGAGAATCATGAGTCAATCCACGACCACAATGCCTATGCAAGTCTGTCCCGGTCGAAGGGTGGCCGATAGGTCCCGAAACCTTATAGGTCTCACAAGCATCAAACCTGTAGTTTTTGCTGACCATGCCGAATAGTGTGTAGAGCGCAAAATCCAGCGCAAATTTGGACCCCAACTTTATGATTCTTACCGTCTTAGCCCTCGCCTTAACCCAGGACAACAGCAGCAGCGTTGTGCAGCGCATGGAGTCCTTCCTTAAGCAGCATCCTTCCTTTGAGGCAAAACTAAAATTCTCTACTTGGAAGGGCGACCATGCAGATGGCATTCTCGTGGAAAATAGGCCGTCCAAGGTCGCCTATAAGGTGACGTTTCCAGACGTGACGTACCAGTTTTCTCACACCCCTGATGGCGTCATCGAAACCTCTTCTTATAAGAAGTTCTATGACGAATATAACTCGCACGGCGTCATCACACTGCCTCAATCGGAGCTTACGAGCAGCGATTGGCGTATGGCCTTGCCGGTGCCCCTTTTCTTTAACGAGCTAAAGGAATATTTCCCGACTGATACCAAGATCGAATCGACAGGCGAAGCCAAAGTGAACGGCGTCACTGTCGACACGATCTCAATGAAGATCAACAGACCTCACTGGAAGTACACAGCCAAGCTGAGCATCGACCATTCTGGCAAGCTGGTCCGCTACATCACTCAGGACCCAAGAAGCGAGAAGCGCTTCGTCGAGGTGAACATTTCGGACTACTCGTTCAAACCTCAAACCCCAGACACCTTTAAGCTCAGTATCTTGCCCAAGGGTTACACGTTGGTTGAGCTGCCGGACTCGCCAGAACCTCTGATGCTTGATCGGAAGCTCCCGTCAACCAAGATCGCCGATGCGGCAACAGGAGAGCAAGTGAGCCTTGCGAGCCTCGTTGGAAGCAACTCAATGTTGGTCGTCGTCGATAGTGATTGGGCTGCTTCAGCTGTTGGCCAGAAGGCATTGAAAGACGTTCAAAAGATCTTGACAGACCAGAAAGCTGGCCAGCTATTGCTTCTATGCAGCGACCCCGGTAAACCCAAGTCAAAGGTTGCCGGTTTGAACTTTGACCCCACAGGCAAGACGCTCGATATCCTATCGATTCCATCCGCACCCAGTTTCTTCCTCGTCGGCAAGAAGGGAACGATCGAGCGAATTTGGTGTGGCTACAACCCATCGAACCGTCAGTTCCTTCCTGAAGTTAAGGCGGCCATCGTGGACCCCGAGGGTTCACGGCCAGACTAACCGACCAAGCGACTAAGACAAAGCCACTGGATTGGGAAGCCATACTTAGACTGTGAGGCAAATTCGCGGACGCATGGATGCTACAGGGAAACGATTCGCCATCGTCGTTAGCCGATGGAATGAGTTCGTTACCAAGCAGTTGCTCGAAGGGGCTCTGGACGAGTTGGAACGACACGGCCAGCCTGACGTGGAAGTTATCCATGTGCCCGGCACTTGGGAAATACCCGCTGCAGTTAAGGGCCTTATCGGTGGCAAGAAGAAGCCAAATGCTGTAATTGCTCTCGGCTGCATTTTGCAAGGCGAAACGCCCCACGCCAAGCTGCTTGGCGGCGAAGTAAGCTCCGCTTTGATGGGGCTGCAAACCTCGCTTGGCGTGCCTATCTCTTGGGGGATTTTGACTCCGGACACTGCCGAGCAAGCTATTGACAGGGCAGGAATGAAGCATGGGAATAAAGGCCGCGAAGCCGCCCTTGCCGCGATAGAAATGGCGAGCGTGCTGGAGCAGCTCTGAGTCCGCTCTCGGCCGACACGATCCCCGGTTTTCTCTTACTTATCCTCGTTGGCATCATCGCCTCCGGCATCAATGCGGTGGCTGGCGGCGGGTCTCTATTGTCGTTTCCAATGCTCAACGTTGGCTACGCAATTCCATCTGTCATCGCCAATGCCACGAACTCGGTTTCACTTTGGCCCGGGTCCCTTTCCGGTGGCATCGGCTACTGGAATCTGATCAAAAAGACGGGGCACCACTTTAAGACTCTGTTGGTACCCACGATTAGCGGCTCCCTCCTTGGCGCTTACCTTCTAGTAAAGACAAGCCACGCCGTCTTCTCGCAGATCGTTCCGTGGCTGATTCTTCTTGCCGCCGTGCTGCTTATCTTTCAACCCAAAATCAAAGCTCTGGCCGAAAAAGGGGGCCATGTTGTTTCGCCGACCGCCGGACTCGTTGTCCAGTTTTTGGTCGCAGTGTATGGCGGCTATTTTGGGGCTGGTATGGGGATCATGATGCTGGGCGCATTCGCGCTCATGATGGAGGGCGATATTCATGAGCTGAACGCTGTGAAGAACTGGCTCAGTCTGTTAATCAACTTTGTTGCCTCGATCTATTTCATTTATGGTGGGCTAGTCGTGTTCCACGTTGCCTTGGCCCTAACCATCGGGTCAATCATCGGCGGCTTTGCCGCCGCCAAGCTGTCGCAGCGAATTGCCTCCGAGAAATTGCGGTTTGCGATTGCCGTCTACGGCATCGCGATGGCGGCATTTTTCTTCTATCGGGCCATGGCGTGAGGAATTAGGAATTGGGAATACGGAAAGCTTCGAGGCTCTTGCCTTTATGCGAAGAACGGTGTTTCCCCCGTTCTTATTTCTCTGCTCCCACTTCCTAGTTCCTACTCCCTTCCTGCTATAACAAAGCATGCCGGAACTGCTGTGGGCGCCTTGGCGGATGTCTTATATCGAGAAGCCCTCGTCAGGTTCGGCGGTTGATATTTTCGTCGATCTGCCCGCCCAAACGGATGACCGGAAGAATCTAATTCTCTATCGAGGCAGGACCGCTTTCGTAATGCTCAACGCGTATCCGTACACGAACGGGCACCTGATGATCGCCCCGTACAAACACACTGCCGAGTTGGGCGGCCTTAACGACGAAGAGTTGCTTGAAATCAATCAGCTGCTTGCCAAGGCTGTTGGCTGGGTTAAGGCGACCTACAAGCCCAACGGATTCAATGTGGGGATCAACTTGGGAAGTGCGGCAGGCGCCGGGATTCCAACCCACATTCACTGGCACATAGTTCCCCGTTGGAATGGGGACACCAATTTCATGACGACAGTCGGCGAAGTCCGCGTCTTGCCAGAGGACCTGACAAGCAGCTACGACCGCCTTCTGAAGGCAGTAAGCGATGAATGATTCCGATCTCGTTAAGTTCAACGCTTTGCGGGAAGAAGCGCTTGGTTGCGGTGCGTGCCCGCTTTCGGCAAAGCGAACGCAAGTTGTTTTTGGCGAAGGCGATCCGCATTCGCCCTTGATGCTGATCGGTGAAGGGCCGGGCGAGCAGGAAGACCAGACCGGCCGGCCATTTGTTGGCCGTGCAGGTCAGCTGCTGGACAAGGCGTTGGACGAGGCTGGGATTGGACGTGCGCGGGTTTACATTGCAAATACCGTGAAGTGTCGCGCCGCGGATTGGTCGAGCGGGAAACCGGTTAACCGTCCTCCGTCCGAAGAAGAGACATTGGCTTGCCGCCAGTGGCTTGTGCCTCAGATCGGGCTGATTGCGCCGAAGGTGATTCTCTGTATCGGGGCGCCAAGCGCCAAGAACCTGATCAAGAAGAACTTTCTGATCACGAAAGAGCGCGGGCTGTATTTCAAATGCGAATTCGCCAAGGCAGCAATTGCTACCCTCCATCCCTCGTACATCCTTCGTCAGGCGAACGTGAACAAGGATGATGGAGGGTTTTCTTTGCTTGTTGCGGATATCAAGAAAGCGTGGGAAGGGGCATGTAAGCTGAGGGAGAAGCACGCCTCTTCGGAATGCGCTGACCTGGCAACGCTTTAGCAAGACGGGGTTGCCGCCGACCCGGCTAGCTGTTGCCGAATTCTATTCTCTGCCAACCTCCACATCAAGGGCGCCAACGGTACGGCGACGGGTCGCCGGGCTGCGAATTGCCTTACATCGCTAAAGCGCGGCCTGGTCTGCGCAGTCCAAAGGGAGTATCCTGCCAACCAATGTTCGTCACGCTGGAAGGTCCTGAGGGGGCTGGGAAGAGCACGGTTATCAAGATGCTTGCGGAGCGCATTAGGGCCCAGGGATTTACAGTGCTGGTCACCCGGGAACCCGGCGATGGCCCTGTTGGGAAGCAAATCCGGGAGATTCTTTTGCATGGCGAAAAGATTGCTTCTACAACGGAGCTGTTCCTCTTTCTCGCTGACCGCGCCCAGCACGTTGAGGCGATTATTCGGCCCGCGCTGCAACGTGGAGAATTTGTTCTGTGCGACCGATATTCTGATTCCACCTTGGTCTACCAAGGCTACGGCCGCGGTTTGGACCTTGATATGCTGCGGCGGTTGAACGAGATCGCGACCGGCGGGTTACAGCCTGATGTAACCCTCCTATTAGACCTTCCACCTGAAGTTGGCCTGGCCCGCCAAGGCAGCAAGGATCGATTGGATCTTGAGCCGATTGAGTTTCACCAGAAGATTCGTGATGGGTTTTTGAAGGAAGCTGAGGCCGAACCAGGCAGGTGGGTTGTGATCGACGCCAAGCAGGAAGTTGATAAGGTCATTGAGGGGAGCGAAGCGGCCCTCAAATTACGATTCTGATTGGGACTTCGTCGGGAAGGCCCGTGTCGTCCTTAATTGGGTAAGACCCGTCTCAGAACCTCCGTATCTGTGAACGAGAAGGTCGAAACATGGTTCGACCCTTCTTGGATTGTCATTCCGAACTCCGTGTGAATCGTGCAATACAAGATAATTGCTCCGGGGAATCGACGCCAATTAGCTGCTACAGCTAGATCCCTCACACAGAGTTCGGTATGACAGCTATCCAAGAGCTAGGCAACGTCGAAACGGTGGAGGGAGTTGCATCGAGAAGGACGGCGACACCAAAAGTATTGTTGTCATCCTGAGGGACGAAGGATCGTAATCGCAAGCGCCGCCTTTTCGCCTGAAACCCCGCGTGACCAACCACGACCCTTCTCTTCGCCTCTGCCTCGCTCAGGATGACAATTACGGCCAATTGACGCAATGCAGCGCCCTCCGGAGTTAGACCCTCCCAGGGAATCTCAGACCAATGCGGGTTGACGCGGCCAGATCAGGTCGGGGCGGACTACGATTGTCTCTTCCCGATCTGGGCCGACGCTTACCATTGCGACTGGTGTGCCGGTGGCCTCCTCAATGAACTTCAGATAGTCCTGAGCGCCCTTGGGGAGGTCTTCCCATTTGCGGCAGGTGCGCAGGTCTCCGCTCCAGCCATCGAGTTCTTGATAAACAGGCTCGACGCTTGAGAACTCTACAATGTCGGACGGTACGTATTTAATTTCCTTGCCGTTCAGCATGTAAGAAGTCGCAACCTTGACCTTCTCAAAGCTGCTAAGGATGTCCATTCGAGTTACGACCAAGCCGCTGAGTGAGTTCATGCGCGCTGAGTGCCTGAGGACGACGAGGTCTAGCCAGCCGCAACGGCGGCTTCGTCCGGTAACCGTGCCGAACTCCTTTCCATGCTGGCGAATCCACTCGCCTACGTCATCTAGGAGCTCCGTTGGGAATGGGCCTGAGCCTACGCGAGTCGTGTAAGCCTTGCAGACTCCCAGGACTCCATCGATTGAACGGGGCCCGATTCCCGTGCCGAGAGTTGCTCCTCCTGCTGTTGGGTGGCTGCTGGTGACATAGGGGTAGGTACCTGCGTCGAGGTCTAGCATGGAGCCCTGAGCGCCTTCAAAAAGAACCCGCAGGCCAGCGTAGACGGCGTCCTGAACGAACACGTCGGCGTCGCAGACGAAGGATCTTAGGCGGTCGGCGTACGCCAAATACTCTTCAAGCATCGGCTCAAGATCAAGTGGCTTTTGGCCAAAGAGTCCTAGCATCTGGTTTTTGTAGGCGAGAACTTGAGCGAAGCGCTTCTTGAACCGTTCGGGCGAGACGAACTCGCTCATTCTTATGCCAATGCGGGCAACCTTATCTTGGTAGGCGGGGCCGATGCCTCGGCTCGTTGTTCCGATCTTATCTTCGCCACGGGCCTCTTCTTCAAGGGCGTCGAGCATTCGGTGATAGGGGAAGACGACGTGCGCGGCGCCGGATATTTTGAGTTGTCCGAGATCAGATTTGAGCGAACGGGTTCGGTCGAGTTCTTCGAGCAATCCATTCGGGCAAATAACCATTCCACCGCCTAGAACTGCGGTGACGTTAGGGTGCAGGATGCCGGATGGGATGAGTTGGAAGCGGAACTCTTGGCCGTTGGCTATGACCGTGTGGCCGGCGTTGTTGCCGCCTGCATAACGTACAACCAGATCGGCTTCGCTGCCGAGTACATCGACAAGCTTGCCCTTAGCTTCATCGCCCCACTGGGCGCCGACTATTACGAGCGTTGGCATGTTTTCTCCTCGGAGAAAGCTCGGTTTTCCACGCAGGGCACGAAGCCCAAAAAGAAAAATCCGGCGCTATCCCCTCGTCGAGGATCCGCCGGCGGTCTCGCCGTTGAGCCTTATCTCAGACCTGGACATTATACAACAGGTCGTCTCGGGAGGGGACCTGCTTTGTCAGGTCCTTCTAGTACCTGGAGGCTTCATTTACGCCTGAGGGCTAACCCATCATTCCGGGAGACCTGACGAAGCAGGTCCCTCCCGTAGCGATTCCACCACCAGTAGACGCCGGATGCGTTGTGCCGGCGTTCCGGAAGCGGTGTCACGAGTAAAGTAATGCTGATGGCTGGCGAAAGCGCACTGCAGCGCGTTTGGAACTCCAAAGACCGCTTGGCTGGCCTTGTGTTTCTTCTGGCCGCTGCCTTATGCCTTACCCCTTGGGGGTCGCCTCCGATTGCGTTGGCTCTGGGTATCGCACTTGCCCTCCTGATCTCAAATCCGTTTGGGAAAGAAGCCAAAAAACTTTCCGGTCCGCTCTTGCGCATCGCTGTGGTGCTTCTGGGCTTCACGATGGACCTGAAGGTGGTGCTGAACGCTGGCGCAAACGGGGCGGTGTTCGCCGCCGTGACCATTGTCAGCACATTGACCCTTGGTTGGGCGCTGGGCAGGGCTTTGAAGATCGCGCCACGGACCTCGACTTTGATTTCGACAGGCACCGCAATATGCGGTGGTTCGGCGATTGCCGCCGTTGGGGCGGTTTTGGGTGCGGCGGAGGGAGAGATGTCGGTGGCGTTGGGCGCCGTCTTCATGCTTAATGCTGTGGCGCTGTACCTGTTCCCTTTTATTGGGCACGCGTTGAATTTGAGTGAGCAGCAATTTGGAACTTGGGCGGGTGTGGCCATCCACGACATTTCGTCCGTCGTCGGCGCGGCGACGGTTTATGGACCTGGGGCTTTAGCTACCGCGACAGCAGTGAAGCTATCGCGCGCGCTATGGATTGTTCCGCTGGCTTGGATGCAGTTCGAGATTCATAAGCGTGCGCCCAAAGCTGCTGAGCAACCGGAAGAGCCAGCTAATCGGACGCCGCGCCCGGCGGTTATCGGGCGGCCTTATGTTGAGCAGGGCATGGTTGGCGAAAGAGAAATCCTGCAGGCGAAAGCCCAAGAAATGGGCATCGCCTATGCCGACTTGGATCGAGTCACCATCGATTCCTCTGCAATCGACTCGATCCCGGAGAGCCTGGCACGGCGTCATTCGATGATCCCCGTCAAGAGGCAAGACAACAACCTCTATGTAGCGATGGTGAATACGAACAACCTGCAAGCCATTGATGACGTGCAGGTTGCTTCGAAGTGCCGCGTGATTCCTGTGCTTGCCGTACCCGGAGCGATCGATGATGCCATTGAAAAGTATTACGGCGGCGATGCAGGGCATGCGAATTCCTCCGCTGATCCTTCCGGAGCTGCTACGGGAGGTTTTGAAAGCGAGGACGATGAACCCGGGATAGATCCGGGGGCAAACCAGGCGCCAATCGTTAGGCTCGCCAATGCCCTGATCCAACAGGCGATTACAGATGGCGCGTCTGAGATCGAAGTAGAGCCTAGGTCAAAGTCGATCCAGGTTCGCTACAAAGTGGATGACGAGTGGGTTGACGTCATGACGATTCCAAAGAATCTTCAGCCATGGCTAACAGCAAGGCTCGAACAGATGGCCGAGATGGAGCCCGCCGCCGAAGATCAGCCTCGTGTCGGCCGCATTCAGTTTCTCCAAGGGGAATGGCTACTTGATATTCGAGTCAGCTCAACTGCTACGCCCGGAGGAGATAAGCTTCTCCTTCGGATCCTTGAGGCGACAGCGGCCCCTCAACCAGCGGTCGAAGGACAAACCTCCGGCAAGATGAAAGTCCAGATCCCCTGGTTCATCGGGCTGTTTCTGCTTGCTGCGCTGGTACGGTCCGAGATTCCAGGCTTGGCCCCGGCTATTCCAACCCTCGCGTACCTAGCGAAAGCGGGAATGACGCTAACGCTATTCCTCATTGGCTCGAGTCTTTCGAAGTCGATGCTGAAAACGGTCGGTTGGAAGCCGTTGCTGCAGGGCCTTATTTTATGGCTCTTCATCAGCACCGCCTCCTTAATCATCATCATGCGGTTTTAGGTTAGGGTTCGATCTGAAGGCCTGAAGGGTCTCAATAATGTAGCCCAGGGCAACGCCCTGGGTTTAACAAGGCGGTACGGCAAGCCCTGAAGGGGCGGAATAAACGAGTCCTCCAACATGCGCGGCGCAGCATATTTCGCCCCTACAGGGCTAGATCTTTTGCCGGGGTCAGTCCCAGGGCGTTGCCCTGGGCTATCTTATCTCGGCCCTTCAGGCCTTGGGAGGTAAACAGAATTCAGCTTCGAACCCGAAAAGATCACGGATGTCAGCTTCTTCGCTCCGCTCTTTGGGATTCGGGGTGCGCAAGTCTTCATCCGCTAATATCCGCATTCCAGCATCTAAATTGTCGCGACTAACCACCGCCGCTTCGCCAGAAATCCGACAGAGGCGTCTTCGGCCCTAGCAGATTTTCTACATATCTGGCGACAACATCGAACTCTAAATTCACCCGATCTCCAACCTTCCGCGAACTCAAATTCGTCTCTGCCAACGTGTGCGGGATGATCCAGGCTTGGAAGACGGCGTCCTTCGGCTTGACTACCGTCAAGCTAATGCCGTCCACCGTAATCGAACCCTTGTCGATCATGTAGCGACTGTACTGTGTCGGCACTTTGATTTTGAAGATGCGGGCGTTGTCCTGGTCTTTGACGCTCAGGACCTCGCCGGTGCCATCTACATGGCCTTGCACGATGTGGCCGCCGAAGCGGGAGCCAATCTGCATGGCGCGCTCGATGTTCACCAACGAACCGGGTTTCAAATCACCTAGTGACGTGCGAGAGAGGGTTTCTGGGCTGACATCGAAGAGTAGATTTGGATCAGAGCCGACGACAGTCAGGCAGCAACCGTTGATTGCCACGCTCTCGCCTATCACCCAATCCGTTGGGCCATCCTTGACCTGAACAGCCAAATTGAGGGCCGAAATTGAGGCCACCGCGCCAACGTATTCGATGATGCCGGTGAACATCAGGTCAGACCCACGTTGAAGCCCGGCGGAAGATCTTCGCGGAGACGGGGCGCTGGACGTGTCCCAGGACAAAATCGGGCCAGCCGGCCATGAAGTCAAGCTCGTAATCGATGGGCGGGGCTATTAGGACCAGCGGTACGGGACCGGCTCCCGGGTGCGACATCTTGGCTTCGGCAAACTTCTCATACCCGGCAATCTTGTTGGGCTCTTCTAGAGTCGCCAGGAGGTCTACAAAGAGGAGGTCTGCGTCGGCGCAGGCTTCAAGTGCTTCGGCCCACGCGCCAAAGGCAGAGCAATGATCTGCAGGGTGAAAGCCTTCCCGTGCGGCGGCCTCAATTTCGGGGTCCTTGGTGATCAGAACAAATTTCATTTGTGTGGCTTAAAGAAAATATTGACCAAACGGTACCACGAAGGAACTTCTATATCGTCTAATTAGTTCCTAAGGATAGGAAACCACGCGTCTGGATGTCATACTAGACGTAAAAGTACAGTTTCCTTCGTTGATGTTGAGATACGCCGCCGATAGGCGGATTGGAGTTACTAACCGGATGATTGCGCTGGACGTGAAGGACGGAATTCTTAATCGGAGCGAACGGGAGTTTGAGAGCTTCCAGTCGATGATGAGCGGTACCAAGAGGCGAGCCTATTCCATGGCCCTGCAACTCACCCGCAACCCATCGGACGCCGAGGATTTGGTCCAAGACACTTATGTAAAGGCATGGCGCGGCTTTGATAGCTACGTGCCTGGCCGGCCGTTTCTGAACTGGCTGCTTCGCATTATGCAGCGCGCCTATTTGGACTCGCGCCGCCGCGACAACCCGATTCGAAAGGCCGACTCGCTGAACTCGATGATCAGCCCCGCCGATGGCGAAGTGCAGGAACTGCCAATCGCCGATAAGGGTCCTGGCCCTGATGACGAGATCATTCACGAGGAGTTCAGCCGAGAGCTGCGAAACGCGCTTGAGGAACTTCCCGAAGTGTATCGATCAGCCATTGTGTTGTGCGATTTGGAAGCGCTGAGCTATGCGGAGATTGCCGACATGCAGGATACGACGATCGGCACCGTCCGCTCGCGAATCCACAGAGGGCGCAAGCTTCTTCGTGAGATTATTCAGAAGAAAGGCGTCGGATTCCCTCGCGGCGTTTAATTTTCGCCCCCCTGAAGCCTCCAGACATGTTGTCTGGAGGCTTTCTCTTTTTTACTCGTTGGAGTTAAGCAATTTGGCCCTCCTGTCATCCCGAGGAATTCGAGGCACCGTGACCGGAAGGGGCGCGCTAGAACTGAAGCGCGGCGCGGCCAAGACCGGTTCCTCCACTTCGCCTCTGCTTCGGTCGGAATGACAACAACCGTTGATGGGCCTACGTGCGACTTTCTGAAACTCGGTTCAGGAACCGTGCCCCCTTCGTAACGGTCAGCCTTATGGATCGTATATTTCACATGTCTCGCGCACTAAGCATCGTCATCGTGGCTGTTGCAGCACTTTTCGCCCTTCAAGGATGCGGAGGTGGCGGGTCGACCGATTTGGGGCAC
>JBBQMJ010000051.1:0-12569 GCA_038328815.1 Fimbriimonadales bacterium
TACTGAACCTTCGACGGGTGTGGTCCAGCCCTGATACCCGTGAACGTAGTCCGTGTCAAAATGCCAAATCTCAGTGCCATTTGTACCGTTAACAGCCTTAAATCGGTAGCTTGTCCCAAGAACGGTTGTTACAGGGTAGATAACCGTATTAGCCGAAGTGATAGTCGCTGAGCCGTAGTGTACGAATAGCTCGACTCCAGCCGGTTGCTGAGGATCAATATCGTCACTCCACAGAATCTGGTCTAGCGAACTGGACCTATAATGACTTACGCCAGTATGCTGTGGGTCGCCGCTATATGTTCCCCAAGGTGGCGCCAAAGAAGATATTCGAGGGAAGATCACCGTTGCATGAGCAGAAGCGAGCGCAATGACTCCGAGGGTAGTGGCAATCACTCGAAGACGAGCGCGCTTTCTCGAAGAAAGCTCGGGTTTAAACATGGGCACGCGCATGTGTTCATTATCACGCATTGATTAGAAAAATGTGGGCTATTTTTTTCAATTCGAGTTACGCCTAGTTAAATTAGCAGGCCTCAGGCGCTACCCAGGTTCACTTACGAAGCGCTAGGTCGGTAAAAGGTGTTAAGGGCCTTAACTTAGTGCGGTATCAAAGTATCGTTTACCGCGCACTAAACCAAATGCTTGCAGCAATTTATCATTCATTCGCGGCGTTCAGGGGCGTGTGCCCTCCAGAACGTAGCTCTACAAACGCAAGCTCTAAGTACGATGACCGCACCTTCAAGGAAGGCGCGGCCATTGAAAACACAGCACAAAGGCTTACGGTGTCAGCGTTAGCACGACTGACCTTTTCACGAAATGATTGTCCTGCGCGATGATTGTAACGTCCGTGTTGCTCCCAACCACTGAGGTGGTTATCGGGAAGGAAACTTGCTTAGTGCCAGCCAAGATCGTCACCGTTGACGGAAAATTCACGCTGGGATCATTAGCCGACAAGTTCACGGTGAAGTCCGACAGAGCCAGATTATTCAACCTTACGGTGCCAGTTACAGGAGTTCCACCAATCACAGTGGTCTGATCAAGGTCAAACGAACTGAGCTGCAGCTGCCCGCCAATTGCGAATAGCGTCGCGTTGTTAATCGCGTAAACCGTTCCGTTAGCTCCGATCAAAGTTGGTGTGTACGCCTCGCCCACACCGGCAGTTAGTGTTATTGCCTGAGTCAACGAGTTCGAATCAAAGTCCCATCGATATGCAATTCCGTCCTCGCAATTGACAATTGCGCAGCGCGAGAATGGGTCTATCGCTGCAGAGTTGATGCACCATTCACGAACTGCGCCAGGAAAGTTCGGAAATGCAAAATCTGGTGTTACGCCAAGAACCGTTTGAACCTCGGTCATGCAGTTAAACCCAGAGTAAGTCTCGACCTGGGAATCGTTAGGATCTAGAAGGGCAACTCTATTCAAGCCGTTACCGCCAATCGAGGCATAGTTGTTGTACTTGGTGCATAACAAATACGTCGAGAACCCGGCGTAACCCCTTACCGCGTATGCGGGAACGATAGAGGGCGCGTCATCCCAACCGAAGGCGCCAGGAGCTCCCTTTTGATTAAGCGCAGCATCGAAGTGCAAGAGCCAGCCTCGATCATTGTTAGAAGCGAAGGGGTTCTCAAGGATGCCGTAGAAAACATCACCATCCGGGCCAACGATGGGCGAGGCCGTACCGTCATCAGCCATATCGGCGTCCAGGCTGGTTACTGGATCTGTGAGGATGGCCTTATATTGAAAGGCAAGTGTCTTTGAATTCAGTCCAACGAGTGCGCCACCGAAAGCGCCAAACACGTTTCCTGTCCTCCTAAGGCCTATATAAACGGTGGATCCATCCACGCTCAAAGCCGGGGCACAGTTCATCACGGGCAGCGTCAGAAGGGAATCTTGGCCAGCCGCCGTGGCAGGAGTCCATGTGCCAGCACCCTTTATGTTGACCCGAGCAATGCCGCTCTTTAAAGCTGAAAGGCTTGTAGGCGCGTTACCGGAAATACGGTAGCCGAAGTACAGGTTGCCGCTATTGTCGGCAGTGACGGGCGTACAAATCTTGATATTCAGGTTCGCCCAGGCTTGGTTCCTTCGGTAAAGATTAAGGCCATAGAAACAGAGCTGCTGGACTTGCGCTTTTTGGCTATCTGCGTTTGAACGCAAATAGATCGTCCCGCCAGGTCCAGGAATGGCTACTTGTGAGTTTCCAACCAAGGTCGGGCTCATCGACGGGGTCCAGTTATGGGCTGGCAATGAGTAGTCGGTTGCGAATGACCACAAGAAAAGCCCATCAGAGCCGCGGTACCCATCTACACGGAAGCCATCGTTGACGCCTGTTTTCACGGGGACGACGACCGTATTATTTTTCGTAATAAGCGGTGAGCCGTAGTGGATGAGGAGATCATTTCCGCTGTACTGGGGGTTAAGGTCGACCTTCCTTGACCACAAAATCTTGTCCATGGACTGGGCTCGGAAATGCGATATCCCTTGATGCTGTGCGTTGCCGCCATAGCTTGGCCATGCGCCGGGGCTTTGGGAAGGCGCCTGTGATGCCAGGGACAGCATGGTGAGGACAGGCAGAATTGTCAGCCGCCCTAAAACTTTGGACCAAGTCTGGGCGTTAGAAAACTGATGAGGCCAGCGCATGGGCCTATTATCCTTCAACCGCGCGACTTGTGCTCGTAATTCTCGTTGCTTTTTTTCGATGTAAGCAAAATAATTCGGGCAACTCGGATACCTTTGCATACACTAGTGACGTAAACAACCACTCCGAAATGCTGACGCACCTTCGCGAAATACTTGAAGGTTGCCTGATATTGGGGAGGGTTTTGATAGTTTTGATAGTCCCGTTGAAGGTGCGATAGGGCCAGAGCGGTTGAGTCCGGGTTGTTGAATTCGATCCAAGCTTACGATGTCGGAACGGGGGTTTCTTTCAACTTCCGGGCACGGCCTTTCGACCTTTCGGCAACAAGCGCCAGCTTGCCTTCGGGCCTCTCATATGCGATCTGTGAAGGCTTTAGGATGCGGCTGAGAAACTCGCCAGTGTGGCTTCCTCCCGCCTTGGCGACCTGCTCAGGTGTCCCTGTCGCTACGACCTTGCCACCGCCCGTGCCACCCTCCGGCCCCATATCGATTATCCAATCGGCCGTCTTGATAACGTCCAGGTTGTGCTCAATGACGATGACCGAATTCCCCTGCTCGACCAAGCGGTGAAGAACCGCAAGGAGCTTCCGCACATCTTCAAAATGTAGGCCAGTCGTCGGCTCATCCAAGATATACATCGTCTGGCCGGTCGATCTCTTGGAGAGCTCGGCAGCCAACTTGATTCGCTGCGCTTCACCTCCAGATAACGTCGTAGCAGGCTGCCCCATTCGCACATAACCCAATCCAACTTCCTGCAATGTGCTGAGCTTTCGATAAATCTTGGGAATCGGCCTGAAGAAGTCACACGCCTCGTCGATCGTCATCTGGAGAACTTCGGCGATGTTCTTGGTCTTGTATCGAACCTCGAGCGTCTCGCGGTTGTACCGTTTGCCCTTACAGACCTCGCACGGGACATACACGTCCGGCAGGAAGTGCATCTCGATCTTGATAATCCCGTCGCCCTTGCATGCTTCGCATCGCCCACCCTTCACGTTAAACGAGAAACGGCCGTTCCGATAACCTCGAATCTTCGCGTCGGCAGTCATCGAGAACAATTCGCGGATCATGTCGAATGTGCCCGTGTAGGTCGCTGGGTTGCTTCTTGGAGTTCTGCCAATCGGGGACTGGTCAATGTCGATCACTTTGTCGAAGCTCTCAAGGCCCGTCACATCGTCATGTGGCTCCCAGACAGTACGCGTGCCATAGACATCAAACATGAGCCTCGGAAAGAGCGTGTCCTGAATGAGAGTCGACTTCCCACTCCCGCTCACACCGGTAATACAAACGAACATTCCAAGCGGAATCTCGACATCGACATTCTTTAGGTTGTGTCCGCGGGCTCCTTTCACGATGATTGATCGCTGCGATTTGGGCCGCCTCGTTGCAGGCACTTCAATCTTCTTTTCGCCAGTCAAGTACATTGCGGTCTCGCAACCACTCTTCAGAAATTCCTCGACAGTCCCCTGGGCAACGATATAACCACCAAGCTCACCAGCGCCAGGACCTAGCTCAATTAAGTGGTCCGCAGATAGCATCGTTTCCTCGTCGTGCTCGACGACCAGGACCGTATTCCCAATGTCGCGCAGTCTGCGCAAAGTCTCGATAAGCTTCCTGTTATCTCGCTGGTGCAGTCCGATTGACGGCTCATCCAGGATGTAAAGGCAACCCATAAGGCCGCTGCCAATTTGCGTCGCAAGTCGAATGCGTTGCGCCTCGCCACCAGCCAGTGTCCGCGCATTCCGGTCCATGGTTAGATAGCCGAGACCAACATTCTCCAGAAACCGCAGCCGCTCAACAATCTCCTTGACGGCCCTTTCACCAATGGTCAGTTGCCGCTTGTTGAGCTTCTTCGCCAGCCCAGAAAAGAATGCAAGCGCATCTTCAACAGCCAAGCCAGTGACCTGAGAAATATCTCTTTCGCCGACCCTAACTGCCAAAACCTCGGGCTTCAACCTCCGGCCGTCGCAAACCGGACACGGTTTAGTACTAGTATACTGGTCTAAATCCCTTTTGACCCATTCGCTCTCAGTCTGCTCATAACGCTTCCGAAGCGAAGCCAAAACACCTTTCCATTCAGTTTTGAACGTTCGCTCGGTCCTGGCATACTTCATCACAACCGAAATAGGTTCCTCGAGCCCAAACCAAACCGCCTTCATTCCTTCAGGAGAAATCTCGTTGACTGGCAATCGTGAGTCAAAGCCGCAAGCCTTGCCGACGGCATCCAACATCTCTGGCCACCAGTCTTTAACTTCGCCGGACTTATAAACGAATGGCACAATCGCCCCATTCCGAAGCTCCTTGCTGGGATCAGGGCAGATCAAATCCGGATCAAACTCAGTCTTGGTCCCCAGACCCGTGCACTCGGGGCAGGCGCCATAAGGCGAATTGAACGAGAACATTCTCGGCTCAAGTTCGGGCATTGAAAAGCCACAAACTGGACAGGAGTAATGCTCGCTGAATAGGACGTCGTTATATCCTTCTGGACCAGGCTCGGACCGCAGATTCTCAATCGGCGGCGTGCCTTCAGGAAGCTGAAAACTAAGGGTTAGCAAGCCTTTGCCCATCTTCAGCGCCGCTTCAATAGAGTCGCTAAGCCGTCTATCTAGCCCTTCCTTGATGACAATTCGGTCTACCACGACCTCGATCGTATGTTGCTTATAGCGGTCCATCGGAATGTCGTCCGTAACTTCATACATCTCGCCATCGACTCGGACTCGCACATAGCCTGCCTTGGCCACTTCCTGCAAGACCGACTTGTATTCGCCCTTACGGCCGCGGATAACTGGCGCTAAGACCTGAAGCTTGGTTCCCTCAGGCAGACTGCGTGCAAGTTCCGATATCTGGTCTGTACTCTGTCGCTCAATAGGTCCATGACCATTTGGGCAATAGGGAATGCCAACGCGAGCGTAAAGTATTCGCAGGTAGTCGTAGATCTCGGTGACCGTGCCAACAGTAGAGCGGGGGTTCTTCGATGCGGATTTCTGATCAATCGAAACGGCAGGCGACAATCCCTCGATATGGTCAACGTCAGGCTTGTCCATTTGCCCCAAGAACTGGCGTGCGTAGGCGCTAAGGCTCTCCACGTAGCGCCGCTGGCCCTCTGCGTAAATCGTGTCGAACGCAAGAGACGATTTCCCCGACCCCGAGAGCCCTGTAATCACAACTAATTTGTCGCGAGGGATCTCAACCGTGATGTTCTTTAAATTGTTTTCGCGCGCACCGGCAACGACAATCTTGTCCTGCATGGGATTCCTATTTTACTCCAAATAGTAGACGTATATACACTCTTTTTGATGCCCGGTTGCGAAGTGGGAATTAGGCGCCTGAAAAAAGCAAACCAACGATTCTACGACTTAACTTTTGCTCCATTCAGCATAAGGAGTGAAACTGTAAGGCCAACAAGATAAATCCTCCACAGGGCAAAGGGTAGCAACGCTACGGCAGCGCCCTTGCTCCAGCGTGAGGCAAGAGGCAAGGTGAAAAACATAAATATTGCTTCGAAGCAACCAAAAATACAACCCCCTGTAAAGTTTGCTTGCTGGAATGTGCATGCGGTGCCAACTGCAGCCAGGCCGATCATGGTCAAAAGAAGGCTCAGCGTCCTCCAGCGGGTTCGAGGTTGTTCTCGCCAAATCAGCCAGGCTGAGAACCCCGCAAATCCGTACAGAACAGTCGAAAGCGGTACAAATAGCCACGTCGGTGGCGCCCAAATCGGCTTCTTCGCAGTCTGATACCATCCTGCCAAGCCCTGATTCATCGCGTGAGATCCAACAAAACCCAGCGCGTAAACCACCATCAAGATGGAAAGCAGGGCGATAACCGGATTTGGGCGGCTGGCTTCTTTCATAGGCGGGCGAACTGTTCATTCTGTAGCAAAATTGCGGCTCGATAGACGCACCGGCCCGCGAAACGCGTCAATCAATCAGCAGTTTGGAGGGAGAATCACCATGCTATCGACAATCGCTTTCGCACTATCGCTCGCGGCCCCCACGCCCTTGAAGTTTGAAATCGTGGACGCCTCGCTCTTTAAGAACAACTACGCCTTTGTCACTCGAGAGGCCCCGGTCCCAGAGAGCGGCGAATATGTTCTTGCTGACATTCCGCAGTCCGCGACCGGCACCTTGTGGTTCTTCGCAACCCCCGGGACAACGATTGAAAGTGTCATTTCCACCTCGGAAACACGCCCAACCGCGAAATCGGTCGATGATATGGAGGGTCTCCTCGATCAGAACGTGGGCAAGGATGTTGTCCTCGAGCTAACAACGAATGTTTCCATGAGCGGAAAGATCCTCAACGCCACACCGCGAGTCCTAATTCTCGATGTCGGAGGCCGTCAAGTTGCCATATTTAAGAGCCTCGTCCGTAGCGTTCAATCCGCCCAGACGCTCAACACAAACGTTTCAGGAACCAATGAAGTTAAGGTTCTGAGGTTCAAGGTGAAGGCAGGTCCGCATGCAGCGCTTCGGATGGTTGGACTCGACTCGGGCCTCGGATGGTCGCCAGCCTATTTCGTTGACATGGGCAAGAAGGAACTCACCCTCACTGCAAAGGCGACTATCCGTAACGACTTGGACCGCATTCTCGACAAGACGGTCAAGCTAACCAACGGTTTTCCAAATGTGCCCTTCGCAGAATATGTCGATCCACTTGTTGCACCCCTTGGCGCGCGGTCGCTGGTTCCAGAAGGCGTCGACTACATGACCTATGATCCGACTGACAATTCGATCGTTACGCGAGGCAGCGCTCCCGGTGAGATGAACTATGCTCGTGCAAACATCGCCTTCGGAGAGCAGCCAGGTCGCCAAATGCAGGTGACCGCAAGGCCTGCACCGCCGGCGGAGGATCTCTACTTCTATGATCTACCCAAGGTCACCCTGTCAAAAGGCGACCGAGGCCTTTATATCATGAGCGAGCAAAAGTGTTCCTTTGAGCACCTGTACACCTGCTCCCTGGCAGACCTCAGGGGCGTTGAAAGCGATAATCGCCCCTCGCCCAAGAGCGTGCAGGAGGTCTGGCATAGCCTCAAATTCCAAAACAAGAGCGGGCAACCCCTGACCTCCGGCCCCGCAACCACGTTCAAGGACGGCAACTTGCTTGGCCAGGGAATGCTCGATTACACGCCAATAGGCGGCGATGCGCTCTTGCGCGTAACAAGGACCTTGGATATCTCAGTTGAAGCGGCCGAAGAGGAAATAAACCGAGAGCGAGAGGCCGCCAAGCCGGAAGCTCATGACGCCTACGCTTGGATCACAGTTAAGGGGACGATCCTGGTCAAGAACAGCAAAACCGAAGAAGCAAAGATTCAGATAAAGAAGAATATCGAAGGTGAGATGGTCTTAGCCGGCGGAGCCAACGTAACCAAGACCACGAGGGGACTGCGAGACCTCAACCCGCGCTCAACCCTTGAGTGGACTCCGTCGGTCAAAGCGGGCCAGTCGCTCACCATGACGTACTCGTATCGCGTCTACGTTAAGGTCTAGAGCCACTTTAGGCGAAGATGCAAGCGCCCGCGTAACCGTAAGGCGTATCTTAATCAGGTGGCAAAACACAGCCTTTCTGAAAAGGTCGCCGATCGACTGAAACGGCTCCCTACAACCCCCGGTTGCTACATCTACCGGGGAGTGGATGGCGCTGTCCTGTACGTTGGCAAAGCCATCAATCTCCGAAATCGAGTCAAGAGCTACTTCCAAGAATCAACCCGCCACGGCCTTCGAATCGCTCGTCTCGTGAGCAAAGTCGACGACATTGAAATCATCTCCGTCGACTCCGAACTTGAAGCCCTGGTCCTCGAATGCAACCTCATCAAACAGCACCGCCCGCCCTTCAACGTGAGGATGCGGGACGACAAGAGTTACCCTTATATAGCGATCACTAATGAGCCGTTCCCTAGGGTCATTTTCACTCGGAAAGTAAGGAAGGACGGCTCCAAATACTTCGGACCCTATACCAGCGCTTACAACGTCCGTGACACCCTCCAGATACTTCATAAGATCTTTCCGCTCATCCCATGCGGCAAAAGCTGGTCGGGCAAAGCAGAGCAGCGGCCTTGTCTCTACTACCATCTAGGCCGGTGCATGGGACCGTGTGCCGGTTTAGCAGAAAAGGCTGAATATGCCAAGGTCATCTCTCTCGTAGAGCGCTTCCTTCAGGGCAAAGAAGAAAGCATTGTCGAGGATATCAAAGTCGAGATGGCCCGAGCAGCGGAGATATTAGACTTCGAGCAAGCGGCCAAGCTGAGGGACCAAGTCCAAGCTATCGAACACGTGATGCAACGCCAAAAGGTGTTTGCCTCGGACCAGGTCGACCAGGACGTGATAGCGGTCGTTAAGGACGACCGCGGTGCGGCGATTCAGATGCTCTACATCCGTGGCGGCAAGCTTATCGGACAGCGACAGTTCATCTTGGACGGCGCAAGCGACGCCGCAGCCCCTGAAGCCGTACAGCAGTTCGTCAAGCAGTACTACACAGACGCGCCTGACGTCCCCCGCGAAATCCTCCTACCAGTCGAGATCGAAGAGCGGGCCATCGTCCAAACATGGCTTCGCCAGAAGCGAGGCTCGGCCGTAAATGTCGACGTGCCTCAAGGCGGAGAAAAGTTGAGGCTTGTGGAGATGGCAGCCAACAACGCAGAGCAGGCGCTTTCAACCTTTGCGCACGAGCTGAAGCAAAAGGAAGATTGGGCGGAGAACGCGATCGCCACTCTCCAAGATGCCATCGGCCTTGAAAATCCGCCCATAAGAATTGAAGGCTACGATATCTCGAATATCCAAGGAACGGCGCCTGTTGGCTCCATGGTCGTGACCGAAGGAGGCGCCCCGGCCAAGGCGGAGTACCGGCGCTTCAAAATAAGATATCACCCGGAAAGCCCAAACGACTTCGCAATGATGCACGAGGTCATCACAAGACGCCTACGCGCCTACCTAGATGGAGACGAGAAATTCATCAAGCTCCCCGACCTCGTGATGATCGATGGCGGCAAGGGCCAATTGGCTGCAGCCCTCAAAGCCCGTGACGAGCTTGGCCTCACCGTCCCCATGGTCGGCCTTGCCAAGCGGATGGAGCTCATCTACGTCGCAACATGTATCAGCCCTGAATCCTTAATAGAAGGGGTCCAAGATCTAAAGGGCCTTCCTGAAGAAGATGCCGAGACGGTTGAAGCGGTCCAAACCGCGCTTAGCCACGGTGGCGATCTTGCCCTTGGTGTCGAGTTGCGAAAATCACACCGCGACCTTCCGTACTCGTTCAAAGGCAAGGCGCCCCAAGAATATTCCTATCGCGAAATCGAACTGCCGCTGAATTCGCCAGGCCTCATGCTGCTCCGAAAGCTCCGAGATGAAGCACACCGATTCGCTCTAACCTATCACCGAAAACTAAGGGATAAGCGGTTCGCTGGCTCGGCGCTTGAGGAAGTCCCCGGCATCGGCCCACGCCGAAAGCGGCTTCTCTTAAGGCATTTCGGATCGCTCGAAGGCATGCGCCGAGCTTCGGTCGAAGACCTAGCTGCCGTGCCCACCATGACTAAGCGCTTGGCGGAACAGGTCAAGGAATACCTCCAAGAGGCGTAGACTGGAGCCATGGCCCAGGAACCGCGAGCAAACATCGTCGACGGCGACCCGTGGTTGGAGCCCTACCGAGCCGTCGTAGACCTTAGAGAACACTACTACGGTTCAGTCCTTTACCAAATTGAGCAGGCTGGCGGCCTGATGGGACCGATCAGCCAAGGACATCAATACTTTGGCCTCAACCGAGGCGAATCGGAAGGTCTAGAGGGTGTTTGGTACCGAGAATGGGCGCCTGGCGCACACGCATTAAGCCTCATCGGCGACTTTAACGAGTGGAACAGGGATATAGACCGCCTTACAAGAGATGAGTTCGGCGTTTGGAGCACGTTCCTTCCAGACATCGGATACGCCGATAGGCTTATTCACGAAAGCCGTTACAAGGTTCACGTTAAGTCGGAAAAAGGCGCCATAGACCGTATTCCTGCTTACGCAAGGCGAGTCGTTCAGCAAGACGATTCTTCTTTCACCGCCCGCTACTGGATCCCAAACCCGACCCACGTCTTCCAGCACGCTAACCCAACGATCCCGCGGCACGAAGGAATTCGAATCTACGAGGCGCATGTGGGCATGGCGCAGGAAGATGGGAAGGTAAGCAGCTATTGGGAGTTCGAGCAAAACACCATTCCTCGTATCGCCAACCTGGGTTACAACGCCATCCAACTGATGGGAATCCAGGAGCATCCTTATTACGGCTCCTTCGGATACCACGTCAGCAGCTTCTTCGCGCCATCATCCCGGTTTGGCACACCGGACCAGCTTAAAGCGCTCATCGACGCAGCCCACGCTCACGGACTCCTTGTACTGCTCGATATAGTGCACAGTCACGCGGTAAAGAACACGGCAGAGGGGCTGAACCTGTTTGATGGCACCCAGCATCAATACTTCCATTCCGGCTCCAGGGGGCTGCACCCAGCCTGGGATTCGATGCTCTTTGATTATTCGAAGTACGAAGTCCGACGCTTCCTGCTGAGCAATATCCGTTATTGGCTCGAGGAGTTCCGCTTCGACGGCTTCCGATTCGATGGTGTCACCAGCATGCTCTATCACGATCACGGCCTAGGGCCTGGATTCGCGAGCCTTAACGCCTACTTCGGCGGGAACGTCGATGACGAAGCGCTCACCTATCTCAAGCTCGCAAACGAAGTTGCCCACCAGGCCAGGCCGGCCGCGATAACGATCGGAGAGGATGTCTCCGGCATGCCTGGGCTAGCGAAGCCGGTGATTGAGGGAGGTCTCGGCTTCGACTACAGGCTTAGCATGGGAATCCCAGATTTCTGGTTTGGTCTCCTTGGCGCCAAGAAGGACGAGGATTGGAGCGTTACTGATATTTACAACGTGCTTCTTAACCGCCGCCGAGATGAAAAGCACGTAGCCTACGTTGAAAGCCACGATCAGGCCCTTGTGGGCGATAAGACTCTTGCCTTCTGGCTCATGGATCAAGAGATGTATTGGCAAATGGCCAACGACAAAGAAAGCCCTACGATTGACCGAGGGATCGCCCTACATAAGCTCATTCGGCTTCTCACCTTCTTTTTGGGTGGCGAGGGTTATCTGAACTTCATGGGCAACGAGTTCGGCCACCCGGAGTGGATTGATTTCCCACGAGACGGCAATGGAAATTCCTACCAACATGCGCGGCGGCAGTGGTCGCTCGTTGATAACGGACTCCTGCGCTACCAAAAGCTCAACAACTTTGATCGGGCAATGCAAATGCTCGACCCCCATTTCCACATACTCACCGACGGCCTTATCGAGCAATTGGCCGCTCATGAGGACACCAAACAGCTCGTCGTTAGAAGGGGACCGCTAGTCCTAGCCGTTAACCTTCACGGAACGGAGTCCTATACCGATCTCCGAATCCCAATTCCGGAGGCAACCGATTACCACGTTGTTTTAGATACCGACCGTCTGTCTTTTGGCGGTTTCAATCGAACACTTGAAGGCTCCGTTTACGCCTATCAAGGCACGCCCATGTATGGGCAATTACAGAGCACACAAATCTACCTACCAAGCCGCTCAGCGCAGGTCCTAGCTCCCAGCCGAATCATCTAGAATTTTGCGGAAATCGGGCAGACCCATTCTTAGAATAATTGAACCTGGCGAACGATTCAAGTGCTCTGATGTATCCTTTTATCAACGGGTCGGCATAGTCGTCAAAAATGCGGGCGCGTTGAGGGAGTTTTCCAATGTTTTTGACATCGCTGTTAATCGGGCTTGCCGCCATGAATTCTGGGCAATCCGCTCCGCATCAAACCCTTGCCTCACCGGCGTCTGGGCTTTTAATGCCCGCCCTCCATTGCGACCATATGGATCTAGCGGACCCAAAGGGCAATAAGGTCTTATTGCGCGGAATCAACCTTGGGGGTTGGTTTGTGG
>JBBQMJ010000052.1:0-12532 GCA_038328815.1 Fimbriimonadales bacterium
TGAGTTCGTTTTGCATCAACTCCAGGACCCCAATTCTGACCACAAAATGAGGGAGGAAGCCTATTGGCATTTGGCAGGCACCGGAGGAGAAGGGGGATTGAGGGCTGTACTGGCTTTGCGGAATAAGCGCTCCCTATTGAAGCCAGTCGCTACTCGCGCTACTCAAGGGTTTCTCAACGCGGGAGAATTTGGTAGGAAACCACAGGTTCTTGCGGAGAAGAAGGATGCAAGTGGCCGTACTTGGGGCTTGCTCGAAAACGGCGTTCTTGGAAGCGCCGGAGACCTGTGGCTTGCCGAAAAGGTGAACGGAGTTTGGACCAACGCACTGTTCACCGGAGTCTCGAAGAGCGGAGTTAGCAAGTGGGCAAAGCCTGCGCCGCCGGAGCCTAAATTCGAAGGGAAGACCGCAAAACAGTTAGCGGCCGGCGCGTGGTTCGAGACCCTGGTTGGCAACCCTGCCTTGTCCAAAGACAGTGACGGCGATGGTCTGACCGACATCGAGGAGCAGCGGCTGGGAACAAACCCCAACTTAGCCGACACTGATGGCGATGGCAACCCGGACTCCATTGATCCCTGGCCAAACGCGGCGCCTCGGCTCTTGTCAGACCCTGAGCAGTTGCTAGCTGCCACCTATGAAGCGCGTTATCACTTCGATAGCGGCGATGGAGTCGGCCTATTCTTTGCTGAGGAAGGGATGGAGCCGTTCGAAATGGTGGGCCGAGACGGGCCGATGCTTTGGGTGGCGACAAAGGGCCATCACGATTGGTCGCTACCCTTGGAACAGTGTTACGACCAAGGGGTGGCCTTCATCAGGTTCGACGAAATGATCCACGATCCCAAGTTGCCTTGGCAGGATCGGCTGATCAAATGGAACAAGGACCACACCGAAGCTTCGGTCCAGATTTCCACTTACTTTGGCGGTCTAAATGGCACAGGGTATGCCGCTGACCTACGGAAATTTGGCGACAAATGGGTAGTCGTCGCCATGCATATGGCTTACGTTTCATGAACTACCCGCGCTGGTTCTGTTCGAGTTCCTGAGACGCGGCGTCCGTCATCTGAAGCTCCATCCGAGCCTCGCGAAGGGCGGCCAAAGGATCGTTGGTGGTCTGAGTTGGTAAGCCTGCCTGAACATGCTGATCCAATGCTTTGTCCGCGTCGCGCATCTCTTGAAGCAAGGGGGGCGCCCAGCCTCGCGCGAGTTCCATTTCCTGTGCACGGGCGCCCACCGGAGTAGAGAGATCCATCATGCGCGCCATTGCATCTTCCAACGCGGTTGCTATTTTGCTTGCGGAAGAATAGCCCTCTTTGATGGCGGCGGAATGCTTCATGTAAATTCCTGCCGCCTCGTCGAGTATTTCACCTACTTCAGGGTCTAGAGCCGGTTCAACGCCGACGATGTTGGTGAACGAGACCATGCGGTATAGCAAGCTCTTTGATGACTTGCGGATCTGGGATAGCGACGGTGCAATCGCCTTGTCTAGCCGGTCGAAGACAACCCAGGTTGCCGCTGCAATCGCCGCTGTAACGACGGCTCCTAAGATGAAATCGGGATTCTTGATCAAGGCGAGCGGAATGAAGACACCGAGTCCCAAGACACCGATCAGAGGCGGAACCACATAGCTCGCAATTCGATAGCCATCGGAGGGGTTGTCGGACTCCTCTTTAAGAAGCGATTCGAGGCAAGAATATTCGGGCTGGGCAGCTAGGCCCGTTACCTTCCGTGCGATCCTTAACCAAAAGAAGACGCTCATCTCTTTACAGCTTACGTTGAAGTCGGCTCATGCGTTGAGGCAAACTGAGCCCAGCTTGGGAAGAGGACGGTTTCGGACGCAGGGAAGAACCACCCTGCGGCTACGGGGTTTCCTCTGGCCGGGTTGAGCAAACCATGTTTCAACTTGCAGCATATTTGGATCGAATCGGCGTTGATAGTCGTTCACGCGTGGACCTGGACACGCTGACCCGTATCCAGCTAAGGCATTCGTGCTCAATTCCATTCGAGCACATTGACGTTCTTGATGGCCGCGGGATCAGCCTTGAAGTTAATGACATCGCAGCGAAGCTTGTGACGGCCAGGCGAGGCGGATATTGCTTTGAGCAGAATGGCCTGCTGCTGGCGGTACTTATCGAGATTGGTTTTGTCGCTAAGGCAATTGGCGCGCGGGTCCGTATTCAGATGCCACGCGAGGCACAGGCTCGCCGAACTCACATGTTTGTGAGCGTTGAGCTTGACGGCGAGAAGTGGATCGTTGACGCCGGGTTTGGCGGCTTTTCCCTTACGGCGCCTATTCGGTGGGAGCTTGATATCGAGCAACCAACTCCCCACGAGACCAGGCGAGTGATCTTTGAAGAAGGGCGCTACTTTCACCAAGCCCTGATTGGCGATTCTTGGCAGGACATGTGCGAATTCACCGGCGAGGAGATGCCGCCCGTCGATCAGGATCTCGCCAACTGGTGGACGAGTACGAACCCAACATCAAAGTTCCGCAACTCGCTTAGCGTCGGCATGGCAGTTGCCGACGGCACCCGACTAGCGATTCTAAACGACCGCTTCACGCACCGTCGCGGCGCGGAGATTCTGGAGCAGAGAACGATTGAGGATTCGGTGGAGTTGCGTGAAGTGCTGGAGTCGCGGTTTAGGCTGCAGTTTGGCGCGCCACCCAGTTTTGGACGCTGGCCGTTTGCGACAGGTTGATTATTTCTTTGCGCCCGAACGAGCAAGGAGCCGCCCGCTCAACACTCGCAAGCCAACCTGCCGAAACGAGGTTCATTGCGACAATGCTAACGGTTACGGAACGTTTACTTTCTTAATCTTGGCCTGTGAACTGCTCCGGTCCGTCACGACTAGAGTCATACCTTGACGGGGAATGCCCCTATCTACAAGTCCCTTCGCCACCGCGACGAACACCCGCTCTTCAGGATAGGGCGGCACATTGATGTCCGCCATTGCCCAAGGACTAAGTGCCAAGCCAATTCGATCCGGCGTGCGTTGAATTAGAGGTTGCAGAGCTAACGGGACATGGTCAGCGCCCGCGGGCGTCAGCAGAATGAATCCTTCGCGGCTCTTGCCCGAATAAAGAGACGCGGACAAATAGTTATCCCACAGGCCGAAGTAGCTGAACACTGGCATAACGCCAACAAGAATCGAGACCACAATTCCGAGACTTGTCCGCCAGACCACTGGAAATATCGGCGACGGGTTTTGGAAGAAAAGGGCAAAAGCCATGCAGGCATTGAGACGTTCCAAGGCCACACAACCGTGTTGTAATTGCGGCCAAGCGGCCCTAAGGCTACGAGTAGCAAGCCGTGCATGAGAACCGCCGTGCCCAACCCAAAGAGCCTAGTTCGGGGGATGAGGAGAAGAATACCGATGGTGGCCTCGACGGCGGGCGCAACGAACCAGCATGGGCCGAGCTGCTCAAGGCCGAAAGGGTGGAGGAACCAGGGAAAGATGTTTCCCGCGAAGGAAGGATTGAACTTCTGGAGGCCGCTCCAGACATACGTGGCTGCGATGATGAACGCACACGCGCTCCATGCCGATTCCTGAGAGTCCTTACGACCTACCGATAGCCCCAAGAACAGCAACATGAGCTGATAGAACCAGGGTTGGAGACGGTTGATATCGAATAGAACCAGGGCGCCTGCAAAGACTAGTGCTGCGAAAATAGCAACTCGCGGTTTGGTCAAGATGGCCGTGGCAATGACTGCAACGACAAGACCCCAAGCTAATGCGAGCGTAGGGATCTGTGGCAAGTCAGGCAGCCCGCTAAGGGCAGGAATAGTTGGAAATGATCGGTCGGAAACCCAAAGTCGCGGGCAGAGAAGCATCTGCGCTAGGACGGCCGCACAAAGAACCCATTTGAAAACGGCCATGCGGCAGCCATGAAATTGCGATACGGCGTCGGACCAAGAATTCACGGCATTCAGCGGCTGCCTGACTGGCCTCTTCACTTGTTGCGCCCGTGAGCGGGCTAGGACTTGACGAAGCAAGTCCCTCCCAAGATGGCCAGCGGTCGACGTCCGCATCACGCAGAGCTAGACGTATGGAATCCCCAATTTATTTCAACGTCGCCTGCGCAAGAGTCCGAGTGCCCCGACGCTTAGAAGAACTAACGAACATGGCTCGGGAGTTGTTGTTTGGTAGCTTGTGCCTTGGCCGATTACCTGTCCGTCCGAGAATGCCACCGCCTTAAACGGTGAGCCCATATTGAACCAGGCGGTATGTGATTTGGCGGCGATGTCTAGAATTCCTGTAGTAGCATCACCGAGGGCAAATGCGTTCAAGTTGATGATGCCGTTGTCGACTGTGTCAGGGTCTGCAGAAGTCGTTGCATCCAAGAGGTTTTGGATGAGTGTGTCTTCGTCCGTGTGGCGGAACAAGGTGGTCCACGCAATATGGTTTGATAGCTGAGCTGCCTCATCGTCCATGAACAGCACGATGTGTTTCTCTCCGGGCAGCGGATCTGTCGCCAAGTTTTCTGTAATGCCAATGAACAGTGAGCTTGCAATTGGCGCGTCACTCGGGAAGAACACGTCCATGTGGGTAGTCGCAAGCCCATCAGCGTTAAACGCCCAAATCTCGCGGAGCCCCGTTCCTCCGTCGGTTTCAAGCAAGAAGAGGTCCTTGACCGGTTGGCCAATGTTGGTGGTGACGTCGTAGTGAGAAAAATATGCGGCGTTGGCCCCGACGCAAAGGGCGCCGGTTGCCAAGGTAGACGCGAGGGTCCTGGTTATAAATGACATTGAGCAAAATCTCCTGGCTGCAAGCAATCGCTTTTTTGATGGTATCTGCCACCGGCGCGGTGCTCGCTGCCATTGGTTATCCGCCCTTTATGCGTTACGAAAACGTAACAGCCTCGCGGCTACGTCATGATCCGGTATTTGTACTGAATCGTATACTGTAGGGGTGAACTGGGAGATTGCAATTGGAGGCAGGTTTGTGGTCAAGCGCGACGGCACGGCGCTTGGCGATGCCCCAACCAAGACAACTGCGATCCTTTTCTGCGGATTGGCATCCGTGAATGGCGAATGGATGTCCCGCGATTACCTTGAATCAAAGCTCTATCCACTGAGCGATCCGACCGCGCGGAAGAGTGCTCTAAGGCAAGCCCTTTCGCGAATGAGGCAATGGCTTGGCGCTGACTCGATCGAGAGCCAGCATGGCTGTGTGCGATTGGTGCTTATCACGTTAAGAGTGGACACGCAGCTCGATGATAAGTCCCTGGCCTCGTTCGGCCTCCTCGCACCGGGATTGTCTCATCCATGGATGGATGAGTTGAAGTCCAGTTGGTGCAAAGCGCAGAAGCACGCGCCGAAATGGCAGATATCCAGCTTTATTGAGTCGGTCTGCGCGATTGCCGCTCAGGATGCCGTCGTAGGTAGATCACTGCTGTTGGGCGGGGTAGGGATTATTGACCAGGTTGGCGCGGCAGACATTGCCCGTATGCTTCAGTTGACGCGGCCAAAGCGGGGCGATGAGCCTCTTGCTGCGGAATATGCCTTGTTACAGTCACATTCCGCGTTTCGGATTGGTTCGTTTGGGGAGGCTGAGAGTGCAGCAAAGCGAGCTCTTCGGATCGCCGGACGGAATAAGCAAAGCGCACTAGCATCCGAGATTGCCGCCTGGATGATGTTCTTCAGCCTTGAGCGCGGCGCCCTAACGGAGGCGCGACGGTGGCTTCCGGAGATTGAATCAGGTAACCCCTCGCCCGCCGGACGGCTGTTCGCAATTAATGCGACCGTCGCTTATTACTGGAACCTGGGTGAGATTCGCGAGGCTGTCATTACCCTTCGCGAGGGCATGAAGTTCGTTGACCGAGCCAGCAGGCGTCAGCAACTGCATTTCTGGTCAAATGCATCCGTTTTTTCGGCCGAAGCGAAGGACCTGCGTTTCGCTCAGGAAGCGTTGGAAATTGCCGAATCCTTATGGATACCGGAGATGGATTTGGCATTGGGCAAAGGAATCCAACTAGCCCGCATCAAGGTTCTGACATTGGCTGGCGAAGGCGCCGAAGCTGCTAGCCTCAGTAAGGATGAAATTGCGGCCTGCCACGACCAAGATTTTCTCGTTGGCGGTCTTTACGCGGCGGAGGCCCATGCGGAAGCTCTCCACGCGGTGGGACGAACGCGGGAAGCCTCCGCAGTGTGGCGCAAAAGCGAAGCCCGCCGCGGAGCACTGGGCTGCCGTCCTACCATCCGGCTGAACCGACAACGCGCTGCCTTGATTTAGTAGTGGGTCGTACCAGGCGCCATGGGCGACCCGCCCGTTTATGACCGAAGTGGTTTAGGGCATATCGGTATAGTCGTCCGATGAACCCTCACTCCCTTACATTTGTATTTGATGGCTGGGTTGGATACAACCTGAGTCTGCGAAAGGCGATCGAAGCGCGAAGCAGGGAAGAGTTGGATTGGCGCCCTACCTCCGATCTACCTTCAGTTGGCGAGGTTGCGGCCCATTTAGCGCTCGGGCGGATTATTTGGTTTGTCCGTATGGATGCTCCCCTCAGCAGGGAGATGGCAGAGCGTTTTAAGGATCTTCGAGATTCGGATCGGAATTGGGTTGACCCAACCTTTTGCGGCGATGCAACGCGGCTTGTTGAACTTATCGATGCAAGTTGGCAGATGATCGGGGCCACCCTTTTGGCTTGGACGGTAGACGACCTATCCGTTAGTTACCCTCATGAATATCAGGGGACGAAGTATGCCGTGTCAAGGCAGTGGACGATCTGGCGAATCCTGACACATGACATCCACCACGGCGGACAGATATCGGAGATGCTGTTTCAGCAGAGCATCGAAATTGAGGAATTAGGGAATCAAGGCGGGCACCTGACCGAACCGCCAGTCTGGCAATAAGAAAGGCGCGATTCTTGCGAATCGCGCCTTTCCAAGTAATGAGATGAAAGACTAGCCCATCCAGTGAACCTTGTCGTCGCCAAGAAGGCAGTGGATGTAGTTGAGCTGGCCGTCGTGGTACCAGATGTGGCTGACCGCGATCTGGGCGAGCATGTACAGCGGTGTTTCCATCTGCCAAGGCGGCATGACCACCGTGTTGAGAGTCTCGTCGCTGGCGGCGCCGAGGGCTGCGCTGAACTCTGCTCCCAGGGTTTCCAACTGCGAGATTGCGCCTGCCTTCGTGCTGCAAGCAGCCTTGAGGGCAGTCATGGCGGCCTCCCCGTCTCCGGTCGGTTTGCCTAGAATCGTTGCCGTGGTCCAAGCGAGTAGCGAAACAGCGTCGGCTGTCAGTTCGCTGGCTGGGCGGGTGCATCCGCCAAACGTGGCGGTCCACTTGTCGTCTGGGATAGCGTTGACGTCGGCGCTATACATATGGGTAAGTCCCTGAAGCCATCCGATTAGGCTGCCGCGGGCGTCAATGCCTTGCAATGTCGTGCTCATTTAAATGGTCACTCTCCTAGTTCGAGAATATCACGGCGACGGCGGATAGTCAATGGAAAATGACCGGATTAGGGCTATTGTTAATCTCGATCCCAGAACTTAAGGTCCGTGTCAATATGAGGACCATGGGAGCAGGCGTGACCGAGCAACCGTTGTCGAAACACGAGTGCATGGAGATCATTGGCTGATGCGAGTGCCAATCTTCCAAGTTGACGCCTTCACGACCCGCCGCTTCTCAGGAAATCCGGCAGCGGTTATGGTGTTGGAGTCTTTCCCAAGTGACTCCGTGATGCAAGCACTTGCGGGGGAGAATAACTTGGCTGAGACGGCATTTCTAGTGCGCTCAGGAGGCGCCTTTCTTCTTCGCTGGTTCACTCCGGCCGTTGAAGTGCCATTGTGTGGCCACGCAACTCTGGCCAGCGCAGCCGTCGTGATGGAGCGGTTGGAGCCTGGTCGAGATGTAGTTGTGTTTGAATCGAAGAGTGGGCCGTTGACAGTTACGCGGTCGGGCGCCGGGTACGTAATGAACTTTCCCGCACGGCCCTCTGAGTTGATTCCTTCTCCGATTGGACTCGTCGAGGCCTTGGGCGCCACCCCGATCGAGGTTTGGTCCAACGAATTCAACTACTTGGCCGTCCTGGAGAACGCGGAGATCGTTTACCGGCTGACTCCTGACATGGCAGCTCTAATGCTTGTTGATCGACCCGGTGTCATCGTGACGGCGTCTGGCGATGAGTCTCTGGAATTCATCAGCCGCTATTTCGCGCCTAAGAAGGGCATTCCCGAAGATCCGGTTACCGGCGCCGCCCATTGTATGCTGACGCCCTATTGGGCAAAGCGGCTTGGCAAGACGGAATTTCGGGCTTACCAGGCTTCAAAGCGTGGAGGGAATGTGATTTGCCGGCTGGTCGGTGATCGGGTTGAGTTGGAGGGGTCGTGCGTCTTCTATTTGGAAGGCGAAGCGGAGATCTAAGCGTGCTCAGTGGGATCTGTTATTCCGAACTCCGTGTAAGGAATCTGGGTCAGGGACTATCTGTCCACTTCCCCCTAAAACTGCGCTGGTCAGCGAGTAGGCTGCCGCCGTTCCGAATATTCGGACCTGCCACGACCAAATAGCTCTGACATCTAGATTCTCACACGGAGTTCGGAATGACAGAAGCCGCTGCCAACTGCCGGTGGGTTTTGAGCCAACCAATCAGGCCAGAGATGGCTAAGGCCAGAAACAATCCGTAGAGAACCGCAGTAGCGACCAGATCGCGCGTGATATAGAGGCGTATGTAGACGGCATCGACGGCTATCCAGATGATCCAGTTCTCCAACTTCTTGAAATTGAGCTGAAACTGCGCGATAATGCTCGCGACGGTGAGGGCGGAATCGACGAGCGGTGCGGCGCCGTTGAAGTGCACTATGATGGGGTAATAGACGGCCGTTCCTGCGACCCAAATTGCGACGATATAAATCCACGATTTGAGGGCAACCCGCGAGATGGCAAGCTCAGACTTTCCTGTGCCACCTCTAGCCCACTGGATCCACCCTTGCACATTGAGTGCGAAGAAGAAGAACTGCAAGCTCATGTCAGCAAGCAGGCGTCCGTTGTAGAACACCCAGGCGTAGATGGCGACGTTGACGAGTCCGACGGGCCAGTTTGTGATGTGCTCCACCGCGACGAGGTAGACCGCGATGACGCCTGTCGTAAACCCCGCGAGCTCCCACCAATCTGTGCCGAATTGCCTCTTAAGCAAGAACCCAATGACCACCGTCGCAACGCTTACGACGGCGAGGAGTCCTAGATTGAGCTTCTTGAACAAGGTCTGCAGATGTTACCAATTTCGGAGTTCGGGGTCCGCGGTGTAGAATTTGTTGATGACTTCTACAAAGCCTGCGGATGTAGACGAATATTTGGCCCAGATTTCATCCCCCAATGCGCGCGCTTCGCTCGAAGGGCTTCGGGCCATTATTCGTGACGAGGCGCCTCAGGCTGAAGAGGTTATCAGCTACGGGATCCCAACTTATAAGTGCAAAGGCATGGTCGCGAGTTTTGCGGCGTTCAAGAACCACTGCTCTTTCTTTCCCGGGCACACCGTGCGCGATTTTGCTGAAGAGTTGAAGGGTTATAAAACGGCGAAGGGAACAGTCCAATTTCCACACGACAAACCCCTGCCCGAGGCTTTGGTTCGCGCGATTATTAAGGCTCGGCTGGATGAGAATCTGGCAAGTGAGGGCCGGAGTTGATCTCACCATTGGGACCCTGGAAGGGTCCGAGAAAATAGCCTGGGGTCAAGGACCCCAGGAACCCCGAGCCGAGCCTCACCCACCCTGGAGGGGTGGCAGATTTCTAAATGGCGGCAACAGCCGGAACCGACTAATATCTCTCTGATGAGCGCAATAGTTTCAAAATCAGGCGCGCCGATAGCGGCCTCCGGCAAGTCATTTCTGGTTCACGAATGGAGCGGGAGTGGACCGGGCTACATGCATGTTCATCACGAGGATGACGAATGTTGGCATGTGTTGGAAGGTTCGCTCACGTTTCGTCTGCTCGAAGGCGACGTGGTTGCGGAGGCTGGAACGACAGTGTTCGTACCGGCGGGGACGCCACACGACTACGTAGAGACCAACGGTCCAAGTCGCTATCTCATTATCCTGACCCCGCGCTTGGACGCCCTCATCCAGGAACTGATGCAGACGCCCTACCCCCAACATGGCGA
The DNA here is from genome assembly GCA_038328815.1 of Fimbriimonadales bacterium. GTDB lineage: Bacteria > Armatimonadota > Fimbriimonadia > Fimbriimonadales > Fimbriimonadaceae > JBBQMJ01. The sequence continues at coordinate 10,101 of JBBQMJ010000052.1, forward strand.
AGTCATGAAGAAGTACGCCTCCGAGATTCTTCCGAACTAGGACACTTCGGGTATCTCTTTAGAACACATGCCTGACCTCACTGATGTCGCTCGCATCGTCTCCGAATTTCCAGGCGCCGAAGTTGCTGAGGACGGTATGAGCTTTGCGGTCCCGGTCAAGGGCAAGCTCAAGGGGTTTGCTTGGACGTGGAACGAGCGAGTCGATCCAAAGAAGAAAAAGGAGCCCAACCCGGAAGTCCTCGCTATTTGGGTCCGGAGCTTGACTGAGAAGGATCTGCTGATCGACTCTGACGGTCGCGTGTTCTTCACGGAACCGCACTACAACGGCTTTCCGGCGGTTTTAACCAGGCTCCCTGAAATTGGCCTTGACGAGCTGCGCGACATCCTGATCGAAGCATGGCGACTCAAAGCTCCGAAGAATTTGATCGCCGAACTGGATTCACAACCCCCGGCAGAGCCAAGAAGGAAGACGGAAAGGGGCAACCCGGAGCCGCAAGACGTGCGGAAACCGAGCCTCGACAACGAATTAACGCGGCGGATGAGAAACTTAGACCCCGATCAGGCAAAGAACTACCGTCAACAAACGGGCCAATGATTGCTGTCATTGCCAAGCTGTCTCGCAACGCAAACGAATGGGATCGTGACTTCGATAACACACCTAAGCTCTTGCAGCTGTACCGTCCAGAGTAAATACTTCAAGTTCATGAGCCTTGCCCTTCAGACTCCGCATCCCAAGTGACCGCGTGGTCAAGTCGGCCGGCAGCTCTAATCTGGAAGCCAAGTCAGCCGATAGCAAAAGCCCTACACCCTCCTCGTTGCAAAGCCCCTGGATTCTGGCCGCCGTGTTAAGCACGTCACCGTGAAAGACGATCTCGCTCTTAACTTCGCCGACCTCCGTTGCCACGACCTTGCCGATATGGAGCCCGGCCTTGAATTCAGGCACCAGGCCGTACTCGGCTATGTAGTGCGAACTGCGCGCCTTAATAGCATCCTCGAACTTGAAAAACAGCTGGGCGCAATTAGCAGCCCGCAGGCCCGGCTCGACCTTCCAAGTCAGAACCGCCTCATCGCCAATGTAGTGGCTAACCTCGCCGCTAGTTTCCAGCACAGGGTAAGTCAGGTCTCGGAAGAAGTCTCGGACTAGCGCGCTGAATTTCAGGTTCCCCAATTGCTCGGCGATGGCCGTCGAGTCTTTCATGTCGAGGAACATGAATATCCGTTCCTCTTCCTTCGGGTTGTAATACTTACCCGTGATCCAGCTCCACAAAATCCCGGGCCCCATCTTGCGATCGATGGCGAAGAATCCGTTGATCATGCCTGCGATGGCCGTGCCCGCGAGAACAATTGGCACGCTTATACCGGGGCGCATGTACTCCAGGCCCACTTCTATCAAGCCACGGTTGAAGGGGCTGATACCGGACAGGACGGCCATGGCTGTCCAAACCGTGAGGACTCCGGTCACGAGCACGGTCAGGGTCGTTAGAAGTGTCTGTACAAGGAGGTTGAGCGCAAAAGATCGAACACGAATTCTGCTTGTGATCGTACCAAGGAGAAAGAAACCAGTTCCGAACAGGAACCCAGCGATCGCGGACATGGCAAGGGCACGCCAAACGCCCAGGTGCACAGTGCCTGGAAGCATGCAAACAGAAATGATGTAGGCGACGAACAAGCTGTCGCGATAGCCCAACAGCAATTGGCGTCGTTGTTCCGTCACCCCTAGAGTTTAGTCGCAACAGCCGCAGCCCGTTACGGACTTCTCCGTTCCAACTCGCCGCGATCCCAATTAGCCAAGTTTGCGGCGGCATCGTAAGTGGTGCGCATAAAGGCGGTCAATTCAGCCTCCGGCGAGGCTGCAGTCCGCACCGCGTCGTAGGGAAGGAAGAACTCCTTCATTTCCTTGTGATAACAAGCACTCACCGGTTCTACTTTCGATTCGGCAAACCCGGCCGGTTCGGGGGCGGAGTAGGCGTAGAATGAGGCTTCCTGGATGGGACCTCCGCCGGGCCAGAAACCATGGCTGATCACTTCGTGCGAATACGACTCCGCATTCACTGGCCCATCATTCCGAGGCGGCGCTCGGCGTCCTGAGAAGCGTGTTACCGCCAGATCAAACCCACCCCAAAAGAAGTGTACGGGGCTGCACTTGCCAATGAACTCGCATCGAAATAACTCCATGACAGGTTTCATGACAAGCATGGCGCGCCAGCAAGCCCTCATTTTCTCGGCCTCGTAGGAAGCGTGAACGGTGTCCTCGGTAAAGCGGATTGGGTCAGGCACTTCGACAGGCATGGTCCAAATCTTCACATCGATTCCCATGCCATGAAGCTCTCGCATGAACTTCGCGTAGAAGTCTGCCACCGTCATCGGCTCCAGCTTGATGCGACGCAGGCCGCCGTCGGAGCAGTGAATCTCCAGATTGTCCTCGAGGAAGT